>DATLBA010000123.1:0-8673 GCA_035527275.1 Phycisphaerae bacterium | reverse complement strand
GGGATCCCCACGCTGAAATACCCCGTGCCGTCGGCCCCGTCGGCAAAGTCGACATAGTCCACCATGTAGCCGTAGCCTTGCCATCTGTACTCGTAGACGTAGCTGCCCGGACCCATATCTTTTTTCTTAATGCGCCACTCCGCCCAATAGCCGGATAGAACCGGCGTATCGCCCCGGGCCTTGAAGACGAGGATCGTCGCTCGCCAGGGACCGCGGCCGTTGCCGTCTCCTGCGGTCCGACTCACCGGAAACAGCCACACTCGGGCCACCAGATTGCCGCCGTCCCAGGTGGAAACGCCGTCGTAGGTGCGGCTTTTCGAGTACAAGAACACATTAGGATTGTAGAGGAGCATCGCGGAGGGAATGGCGTTGTCAATAAATCCATACTTTTTATCCCGCATGTATGTGCAGGCGCCGTCGCGTTGGATTCGCATTCCGGCCGCTGCGCTGCGCGCGCAGAGAGCGGCGGAGGTCTGGTCCTGGCTTCGTCGGCTCTGATCCACCGCCACCGGGAAAATCGAGGCGACCATCGTCAGCCCGACACCGAGGATTCCCACCGCCATCAGGACTTCCGTCAGCGTAAAGCCGCGATAACGTTCGGCGAGGCGCATCGGCTCGCCCTCCACACATTTCACGGGGACCAATTCCCCGTCGCCGGTAGTATTATAGTGGCATCGCACAGCAACTGCAACGCTTGAAGGGCTCCGTGGCAACGGCCTGAAGCGGCGTTGGCCGCACAGGCAGCCCTCAGGGTGGCCAGTGCGCCGCGGACGGTCGCGGAAGGCCGAACCTGGCACGCGGAACAGCAAAGATGGGGCCTGAATCGTCCTGAATCCCAAGTGTCTTTGTGTCTTTGCAATCCCGGTCCCTCTAATAATGCGTTAGGAAGGCTGTTCCGCCCGCTCGGCTCTGCCAATTGGGGGCGCGGGCCAGCCTCCCCTCCGTGCCGGCACGTTGCCCGTTGTACCTGCCTACGGCCTGTCGGCATCCCCTGTCGGCGTTGCTTGACAGGGGGCGGACCGGCCCTAGAATAGCGGAGTTCCTACCGATTGCCGGACCTGTGTGGTACGGCGTTTTGCGCATCGGAGGGGATGCCTGTGTGCGGCGTCGCCGGCCGATGTGCGCAAGAGGAGAAAGGCATGGCAGTTCCCCTGCTGGACTTGGTGGCGCAGTACCGGACCATCCGCGACGAGGTGCGCGAGGCCGTGCTGGAGGTCTTGGAGACGCAGCGCGGCGTGGGGGGCCCCCAGGTCGAGGCGCTCGAGAAGGCGGTGGCGGCGTACTGCGGGTGCGCCCATGGCGTCGGCGTTTCCAGCGGCACGGACGCAATCCTCGTCAGCCTGATGGCCCTTGGCATCGGCCGCGGCGACGAGGTCATTACGACGCCCTTCACCTTCTTCGCCACCGCCGGCTGCATCGCGCGCGTCGGCGCCAAACCGGCGTTCGTGGACATTGACCTCCGGACGTATAACCTGGACCCGGCCCGGCTCGAGGCCGCCGTCACCAAACGCACCAAGGCGATTATGCCCGTGCACCTGTTCGGCCAAATGGCCGAGATGGACAGCATCATGGCCGTGGCGCGGAAACACAACCTGGCCGTCATCGAGGATGCGGCCCAGGCGATCGGGGCCGAGTTCAAGGGCCGGCGGGCCGGCTCCATCGGAACGTGCGGATGCTTTTCGTTCTACCCATCGAAGAATCTCGGGGCGTGTGGCGACGGGGGGATGGTTGTCACGAATGACGAGCGCCTGGCTCACTTGTGCCACCTCCTCCGCAATCATGGTGCGGAGGAGCGGTATTACCACAAGCGCATCGGCGGCAACTTCCGCCTCGATAGCATCCAGGCGGCGGTGGTCCTGGTAAAACTGAAGCGCCTGGAGCGGTGGCACGAGGCCCGCCGCGCCAACGCGGCGTATTACGATGAGCGCTTCGCGGGGACCGACGCTGTCGAGACGCCGTACGTCGAGCCGCACAATCGCATGATCTACAACCAGTACGTCCTCCGGATTCCCGGCAAGCGCGACGCCGTCCAGGCGCGCCTGAACGAGAAGAAGATCGGCAGCGCAATCTACTATCCGGTTCCGCTGCACCTCCAGGAGTGTTTTGCCGATATAGGGCACAAGAAGAGGGATTTTCCACAGGCGGAACGGGCGGCTCAGGAGGTCCTGGCGCTGCCGATCTATCCGGAACTGACGCGCGGCCAGCAGGAAGAGGTGGTCCGAGCCGTGCTCGAAACCGTCGAAGCGTGAGCGCTCGGCGGCGGCGGTCGTCCGGCTGCGCGTTAATACGCTGTGCTCTTCAACGCAGAGGCCTGCCCTGAGAGAAGTCGAACGGGGCGCCGAGAACGCAGAGGAAGCGAAGAGGGGAAAGTTGGAATGGTGGAATAATGGAAGGGTGGGAATGGAACGGCGACCCTGTCAGCGGGCGCACCATTCCACCATTCCATCATTCCATTATTCCTCCGTTGCTTTTTTCTCTGCGCTCTCTGCGATCTCTGCGTTGAGATAGCGTTGTAGAATTGAGGGCCTCGCATGTCTCGTGTGAACGAACGCGCAAAGCATTCTGAAGGGGGGCCGGGAGGCGCCCCGAGGCGGCTGTTGGCGACGAACCAGGTGGTCGGGCCGCTGATGAAGGAACTCCTCGTGGACTTGGGTCGGGCCGGCGTCCGCTGCGCCGTTGTGACCGGCTGGATTGACGCGAGCCCGGGAGAGACGCTGCCCTTCGAGGTTCTGCGGGCGTGCCCGCTCGTCAAGGCCCCGCTGTGGAAACGGATCGCCACGTGGTCTTGGTTCAGCCTTCAGGCGCTCTGGCGCCTGATGCGGCAACGGCGCGTGCCGGCCCTGGTGGTGACGAATCCTCCGCTGGCGATGCTGGCTATGCCTCTGCTGAAAAGGTTCCTGGGCGTCCGGTACGTCCTGATGGTCTATGACATCTATCCGGATGTCGGCGAGCGGATGGGGTTGATCCGGCGGGGCGGGTGGGTGGCGCGGGTGTGGCGGGCGCTGAGCCGGCGGGCGCTGCTCGATGCCGAGGGCGTCATCACGCTGGGGACGAGCATGGCCGACACGCTCCGCCGCCATCTCCGCGAGGGCGACCGGTGTGACATCCGGGTCATCGCCAACTGGGCGGATACGGACGTCGTCCGGCCGGGGGGAGGCGAGGCCAATGCCTTTGCGGTCGAGCACGGGTTGGCCGGCAAGATGGTCGTGATGTATTCCGGGAACTTCGGCGCCACGCATGATATTGAGTCCATCGTGGAGGCCGCGGAAAGGCTCCGCGACCTGTCCGATCTTCGCGTGGTGTTAAGCGGGGGCGGAACGCGGGAACTCCAGATCCGGGAACTCGTCGCCGGCAAGCGGCTCCCGAATCTCCTTGTGCTTCCGTTTCAGCCGCCCCGGGAGTATCACGCGCTTCTGGCGTCGGCCGATTGCGCGGTGGTCACGCTGGCCGAAGGATACGAAGGGGTCTCGATTCCTTCGAAGACGTATTACGCCCTGGCCGCCGGCCTTGCGGTGCTTGCGATCTGTGACGCGGGGACCGAACTGGCGCGGGTCGTCACGGAGTCCGGCAGCGGGATGCAGATACCGCCTCGCCGGCCGGAGGTCCTTTCCGAGGCGATTCGGAAACTGTATAATGGTCGCGAAGGTTTGTCGCGGGTCCAAGCGTCGGCTCGGCGTGCGGCCGAGGCGCACTTCTCGCGAAAGAAGCAGACGAGGCGCTACCTCGATTACCTCGGTGTCTGTTTCGGTTGGGAGGCCCTGCCGGAAGGCTAAAGGCCGAGCGCGAGGAGAGACGATATACGTCTTAGTCGGTAACGAGCGGGCGGTCTGGGATCAAGCCTACAGGAAGGATATCGAATGGCTAAGGAACGAGTTCTGGTGACGGGCGCCGGCGGATTCATCGGCCATCACATGACCAAGTACCTGAAGGCCAAGGGATACTGGGTGCGCGGGGTGGACATCAAGTGGCCGAGTTACGAGAAGACGGCGGCGGACGAGTTCGAGATTTTGGACCTGAGGCGCTGGCCGAACTGCCTCCAGGCGACGCGCGGCGTGGATCACGTCTATAACTTTGCCGCCAACATGGGCGGCATCGGCTTCATCGAGACGGTTCACGGCGAGATCATGCACGACAACGTCCTGATCAATACCCACATGCTCGAGGCCGCGCGCGTTCAGGGCGTCAAGCGCTACTTCTACTCCTCGTCGGCGTGCGTCTATGCCACCTACAAGCAAAAGACGCCGGACGTCGAAGGCTTGAAAGAGAGCGATGCGTACCCGGCCGATCCGGACAATGAGTACGGGTGGGAGAAACTGTACACGGAGCGGCTGTGCCTGAACTATGCCAAAGACTACGGCATGACGACGCGGATTACGCGGTTCCACAACATCTACGGTCCTCTGGGGACGTTTGACGGCGGGCGTGAGAAGTCGCCGGCCGCCATTTGCCGCAAGATCGCCCTCGCCGAGGACGGCGGCACGATTGAAATCTGGGGCGATGGGAAGCAGACCCGTTCCTATTGTTACATCGACGACTGCGTCGAGGGGGTGTACCGCCTCATGCACTCCGACTTCGGCGATCCGCTGAACATCGGCTCGGAGGAAAAAGTGTCCATCAATGCGCTGGTGGACATGGTCGCAAGCATTGCCGGCAAGCAAATCCACCGCAAACATGATCTGACGAAGCCCCAGGGCGTCCGCGGCAGGAACAGCGAGAATTCGCTCATCCGCAAAGTGCTCGCGTGGGAACCGGCCACCCCCCTCGAGAAGGGCATGGAGAAAACCTACCGCTGGATCGAGAGTGAGATTCGCCAGCACGGACGCGATAAGGGGCTGGACAACCGGTCCCTTGTCGAAATCCAACGCGGCGGGGTTTCGACGGCACCATGAATCTGCTACTGGTTTGCCACGTCTATCCCCCGGAATTGGTCCCCGCCGCGGTGACCATGGTGCCCGAACTGGCGGAAGATCTCGTCCGGCTCGGGCACCGGGTGACCGTCGTAACCGGCTGGCCAAACCATCCGGCGGGTGTCCTGTTCAGAGGCTGGCGACGCCGGTTCCGTCAGGTGACCCGCGACGACCGTGGCTTTCGGGTCATCCGTTGCTGGCACACGATCCACCCTCGCGGAAATGTTTTCTGGCGGCTGCTCTATTACCTGACGTTTGGATTGAGCAGCATGGCGAACGCGCTGGCGGCCGGGCCCATTGACGCCGTCCTGTGTCTGTCGACGCCGATCTTCGGGTCGTGGTCGGCCTGGGCCTTGGCGCGCCTCAAAGGCGCGCGGTTCGTGTACGACATTTTCGACCTGCACCCCGAGGCGGCGCACAACGCCGGACTGATCGGCAAGGGGCTTGCCTACGCCGTCTGGCGGACGATCGACACGCTTCTGTGTCGCAAGAGCGATGCCATCGCTACGCTTTCGGAAGGCATGAAGGACCAGATCGTCGAACGCGGCATCGAACCGGACAAGGTGGCGGTGGTGCCGTTCTGGATGGACGCCGAGACCGTCTCGCCCGGCCCGCGCGACAACCCCTGGCGCCGGCGGCAACAGATTTCTCCGGACACGTTTGTGGCCCTCTATGCCGGAACCATCGGCTACATCAGCGGGGCGGACGTGCTGATCGAATCCGCGCGGGCCTTGAGCGACCGGCCCGATATCCTTCTCCTCTGCGTCGGCGAAGGCGTGGCGAAAGACCGGATCGAGCGGCTTGCCGCACGGCTCGGCTTGGCGAACATCCGCTTCCTTCCCTTTCAGCCGGCCGAGGTGCTGTCCCACATGATGGCGACGGCGGACGTCGGGCTGGTCACGCTCCTGCCGGATGCGGGCAAGACCTCGGTGCCGTCGAAGATCCTGGGGTACCTCGCCGCCGGCCGCGCCGTCATTGCCAGCGTTGACGAGGACTCGGAAACAGCCCGCGTGCTGCGCGAGGGGCAGTGCGGCCTGGTTGTTCCGACGCAGGACGGTGCTGCCCTTGCCGCTGCCGTCCGGCAGATGGCAGACAACCCCGAAGCCGCGCAGCGGATGGGCCGCAGCGCCCGTCGCTGCCTCCTGGAAAGGTTTGCTCGGGATCGGTGCACGAAGCAGTACGAGGAGATGTTGACCGCACGCAGGTAGTTGGAGCGTTCGGGCGCTTGACGCGCGTCTCCCCTTCTACGCGCCGGCTACCACGTCGCAGACCCACGCCACCTCCTCCTCCCGGAGTCCTGGGTGCATCGGCAGCGAGAGGAGTTGGTCTGCCAGCCTTTCCGCCACCGGGAAGGACAGGCGGTTGAACTGCGGATAGGCCTTCTGCTTGTGGATGGGAACGGGGTAGTGGTATCCCCAGCCGATCTGGTTGGCCTTCAGGGCGTCGGCGACGCGCCGGCGGTGGTCGAGGTCGTCGCAGCGGTACTCGAACAGGTGATAGACAGGCGTGGCGTTTTCCGTGCGCCTCTGGATTCGGTCGGCGGGGAGGCGGGCGGCATACCAGTCCGCCGCCCGAAGGCGCCGGGCGTTGAATCCGTCGAGCTTCTCCAGCAGCACGCTCAGCACGAAGGCCTGAATCGTGTCGAGGCGTGCGTTGTACCCGACCACGTCGTGATGGTAGCGCTCGCCGCCCTCGCCCTGCTCGACATACATGCGGACGGTTCGGGCCGTTTGCTCGTCGTTGGTCAGAACCGCCCCTCCCTGGCCGAACGCGCCGAGATTCTTCGCGGGGTAGAAACTGATGCCGGCGGCGGCGCCAAACGTGCCCGTCTTCCTCCCGTTGACGTCGGCCCCGATCGCCTGGGCGTTGTCCTCGATGACGACCGCGCCGTGGCGGTCGGCCAGGGCCATCAATTCCTTCATCGGGCACGGGTTGCCGTAGAGGTGGACGGGCAGGATGAACTTGGCCCGCCCGGCCTTGAGGGCGTCTTCCACCTGGTTCAGGTCGAGGAGACAGGTTTCGCTGTCGCAGTCCACGAGGACGGGTGTGCCGCCGGCGTGGACGACGGCATTGGCGGTGGCGATGAAGGTGTTGGCGGGCAGAATCGCGCCGTCGCCCTTCTTCATGCCGGTGGCGAGCAGCGCGAGCACCAGGGCGCTGGTGCCGTCGGAGCAGCCGACGGCGAACCCCGCGCCGGTATAGCCGGCGAGTTGCTTCTCAAACGCTTCCAGCGCGGGTCCGCCCTTGAACGCGCCCTGGTCAATGAGTTTGGAGATGCCCGCGACAATCCGATCCTTGACGTCGGCGTATTGCGCCTTGAGGTCCACAAAGGCAACGGGGGGATGTCCATCGGTCATGACGGCCTGGTCCTTTCTGTCTGGTCGTCAGCGTTCAAGGCCCCGCCGAGGCGCCGTCCTGTCTCCGGGCGCGGGCCACTACGGCCTCTGAAGGGGACGGCCGGGCACCCCCACAATCGTCTCGCCCGGGGAGACGTCCCGCGTCACGACGGCGCCGCAGCCGATGTGGCAGCCCGCGCCGAGGCGGAGGCCGCACAGGACAATCGCTCCGGAGCCGATGGAGGCGTCGTCCTCGACGAATGTTTCCTCCAGTTTCCAGTCCGGGTTGTTGGCCTTGGGGTACCGGTCGTTGATGAAGATGACGCCGTGTCCGACGAAGACCCGCCGGCCGATGTGAATGCCTTCGCAGATGAAGGCATGGCTCTGGACGCGGGAATCGTCGCCGACCGAGGCGCCTTTCTGGATTTCGACGAAGGGCCCGACGAAGACGCGGTCTCCCAGCGTGCAACCGTAGAGGTTGACCATCTGCGGATACGGGATCTTGAGGTCCTCGCCGAGCACACAGGAATCCGCTATCGGCATGCTTCCAGCCCTTTCACGACGCTGATCCCATCGTCAATGCCCGTCAGGGGCGGCTTGTTCTGGCGAATGCATTCCATGAAGTGCAGGGCCTCGTTCATCAGCGGCTCCGACTGATCCGCCACCTCGATGCTCTGCGTCCCTTCGTCGTGGTGGGTGTAGCGTCCCTCGGCGGGCTCGGCCCATTTCCGATGAAGCAACAGGTGGCGCCACGAGATGTCCCACTCGAGGATGCCCCGGTCGCCCACGGCGGCGAGCTTGCGGGTCTTTTCCGGATACGCCCAGCTCAGGAAGGCGTTGCATACGACGTCGCCGTAGAGAGCGGTCACGAAGGCGACGTCCTGGTGCGGGTTCACGTCGGCCCGTACCTGCTCGGAGAAGCTGTCGCACAGGTAGTTGAAGATCGACAGGTCGTGGGGCAGAAGGTCGTCCACCAACCCGGCTTTCTGGTAGAGCCCGAAGTTGGCGCGGATCGTGTAGATCGTTCGCAGTTTTCCCACGAGCGCGAGCGACTCCTTGAACTTCCGAACGGCGGGGTGATAGATGAACGTGTGCCCCGACATCACGATCCGCTTCCCGTGCTCGGCCTCGAACTTCATGCGGTAGCAGTCTTCGAGGCAACCGGCGAGGGGCTTCTCGACGAAGACATGCTTGCCGGCCTTGAGGGCCGCAACCGCGAGGTCGGCGTGCGACGCCGGCGGCGTCACCACGAAGATCCCGTCCAGGTCCATCCGGACCATCTCGTCGTAGGATTGGAGGAGCCGGACCCGCGATTCGTCCAGCTCGTGCTGCCGGGCGACGGCCTTCAGGCGGTCCGCGTCGGCATCGCACGCGGCGCCCAGGACGTTGAGCTGATTCAGGACGCGGACCCAGTTCTTCCCCCAGTACCC
>DATLBA010000122.1:0-99922 GCA_035527275.1 Phycisphaerae bacterium | reverse complement strand
GGCGCGCACCGGCTCCGGGCTCTTCAGGACCGGGCACGCTTCGTAGAACGAGGTGAACGTCTGCGCGAGGTCGTACAGGTATGCGGCGAGAATGTTGGGCCGGTAATCCTCCAGCGCCCGGTCGAGCGTCTCGGGGAACCGGAGGAGCATTTTCCCAAGGGCCAGTTCCTCCGGCGCTTCGAGGCGAAGCGCGCTATCGTCGCGGTGACGCGCCTCGGCCTCGTGGCCGCCTGTTCGAAAGATGCTTCGCACGCGGGCGTAGGCGTATTGCATGTAGGGGGCGGTGTTGCCCGCCAGCGAGAGCATCTGATCCCAGTCGAAACGGTAGTCGCTGCTGCGGTTCTGGGCCAGATCGCCATACTTGACGGCTCCGATGCCGACGATGCGGGCGATCTCGCGCCGTTCGGTCTCCGAGAGTTCCGGGCTCTTTTCGCCGACGAGCGTGAAGGCCCGCTCCTCCGCCTGGTTCAGGAGGTCCATCAACTTGACGGTTCCGCCCTCGCGCGTTTTGAAGGGCTTGCCGTCAGGCCCCATCATGGTGCCGAAAGCGACGTGCTCGAGCGCCACGTCGGGCGGCGCAAAATCCGCCGCCCGGGCGACGGCGAAAACCATCTGGAAATGCAGCGATTGCCGGGCGTCGACGACGTAAAGGATGCGGTCGGCCCGTGGAGACTTCGAGCCGTCGGGCAACTCGGGAAAATAGCCTGCTCGGAAGGCAATGGCCGCCAAGTCCGTTGTAGCGTACAGATAACCCTCGTCAGACTTCTGGACGATGAGGGGCAGGGGGGGGCCGTCCTTACTTGCGAAGAGGGGGTTGCCTTCCTCGTCATCGAGGAACACGCACCGGGCGCCCTCGGAGTCGGTGAGGAGGCCCTTCACCCGTAGCACCTTGATTATTTCGGGCAGGAGCGCATTGTAAGCGCTTTCACCGCGAACGTGGGCGTCCGTCAGTAGTACGCCAAGTCGCTCGTAAACCTTCCGACAGTGCCCAATGGAAATTGCCACAAATTCGTCCCAGATCTGGAGAGTACGGGGATCTCCGTTCTGGAGCCTGACCACGGTCTCACGGGCCTCGCGCGCGAACTCTTCATTGATGTCGAAAAGCTGCCTGGCTTCGCGGTACAAGGCTTCCAAATCGTCAAGCGCCTTGGCCACGACGAAGCGTCCTGGCCGACCGGCAACCGGCTGGATAAGGTTCTTGCGTTCGATGTATGCTACCAGCATCCCGAACTGCGTTCCCCAGTCGCCGACGTGGTTCTGGCGGAGACAAGAGTGCCCGGCGAACTTGAGCATCCGCACCAGGGCATCGCCGATGATGGTTGAGCGCAGGTGCCCGACGTGCATCTCTTTCGCCAGGTTCGGGGCGGAGTAATCGACGACCACCGTTTCGGGGTCGGCGGCGGGTTCGACCCCAAGGCGGTCCTCGCCGTCAGGCTCAACTCGGTTGACCGCGCCAAGTTGCTCGGCGATCCACTCAGGGCGAAGGCGAAAGTTGATGAAGCCGGGGCCGGCGATCTCGGGCGCCTCGGCCATCTCGGCGACTTCGGCATCTTCTTTGAGTTGCTCGACGACCCGCCCGGCGACCTCGCGGGGATTCGCGCCGAGGCGCTTCGCCAGACCCATCACCCCGTTCGCCTGGTAGTCGCCGAAGCGCGGGTCCTGCGCAGGTAAGACGAGGGCAGGCGAGTCGGCCGCGCCGGGGAAGGCCGCACGTATCGCCGCGGTCACCCGTTTTTCCAGGAGTTGCTGAACGTTCGGCATGGCCGAAATCTCCGCCCGACGCCAACGGCAACCGCTCGCTTGCGCTCGCGGCTAGCGGTGTTCGGTGCCGGTGAACCGCATAACGGCGCCAGACTTGTGCTCGCGGCTACTGGCCGGGCTTCCACCCTTTTTGCCAGTCGATGCGCGGCGCGTCGCCCCATAAAAGTTCAAGGTCGTAGTACTGTCGCGATTCGTCGGTGAAGAGGTGGACGATCACGTCCACGTAATCGGCGAGGATCCACCACCCGCCGTTTTCACCTTCGACGCCGAAGGGTCGCTCGCCGAGTTCCTCAGCCGCCTCAACCGCGAGGCTTGCCGCCGCATGCATCTGCCGGGATGAGGTGCCAGTGGCAAGCACGAAGAAGTCCGTCACCGGCGACCGCTTGCGCAGGTCCAGCACGGCGACGTCCCGGCACCGGTTCTCGGCGCACACCCGCGCCAGGGCTATCGCCAGGCGGCGCGGGGTAATCTTGCGCTTCGCCATTACTGGGCCAGGTGGTTCCACGCGATTCCGAGCAGGTCGCCGATCTTCGGGCCGAACTTGACGACAAGGCCGGCAAAGACGACGCTGACCATGCTCATCAACTTAATCAGAATGTTCAGCGAGGGGCCGGACGTATCCTTGAACGGGTCGCCGACCGTATCGCCGACAACCGCCGCCTTGTGGGCGTCGGAGCCTTTGCCGCCCAGGTGGCCCTCCTCGATGTACTTTTTGGCATTATCCCATGCGCCGCCGGCGTTCGCCATGAAAATGGCGAGAGCGAAGCCGCTCGTCAGCCCTCCCACTAAGAGGCCCAGCACACCGGTCACGTCCAGGACAAGACCCAGGCCGATCGGCACGATGATCGCGAGCAGGCTCGGCAGGACCATCGCCTTCTGGGCGCCGGTTGTGGCGATGGCGACGCACGAGGCGTAATCCGGCTTGGCCGTGCCTTCCATGATACCGGCAATGGTGCGGAACTGGCGGCGAACCTCCTCAATCATGCTGCCGGCCACGCGGCCGACGGCCTGCATTGTCAGCGCGCAGAAGACGAACGCAAGGAGGACGCCCGCGAACACGCCGAACAGAAACTTCGGGTTCATCGGCGTGACGCCGTAATAGCGCATGAAGTCGAGCATGCCGGCCTGGAACTCACCGATGTCTCCCAACGTTTCCTTGGCACGTTCGCCGGCAGCCACTGGAATCAGGGTCCGCCAGTTGTCATCTTCGTCCTGGCGTCTGACCGTACGGTCGTCTTCACCGGGGACTTCGATATAGACGACGGTGTTTTTCATCTGAAGCGCGCGGGACTCGGCGCTTGGGTCGGTGAACTCGGCGAACTTGCCGTAGCCGATGTTATAGACGACCGGTAGTTCCGTGAGGGCGCCAACGTAGTGGGTGGCCGCTTCGCGGTGCATGCCGACGCGGACCTGCTCGACGTAGGCCGCCATGAGCGCCAGCGCCGTCAGCGCCGCGCTCCCGATGGCGAATCCCTTGCCGGTGGCGGCGGTGGTGTTTCCGAGCGCATCAAGTGCGTCGGTGCGTTTTCGGACGTCGGGCCCGAGGCCGCTCATCTCGGCGTTGCCGCCGGCGTTGTCGGCGATGGGGCCGTAGGCGTCGGTCGCCAGCGTGATGCCGAGCGTCGAAAGCATTCCCACGGCTGCAATCCCCACGCCGTACAGGCCGAGGGTGATGTTGCGGAATCCGCCGGGCAGGGCGAACGCGACGATCATCGCCACCCCGACCGCCAGAATGGGAATCCACGTCGAAAGCATCCCTTCGGAGATGCCGGCGATGATAACCGTCGCCGGGCCGGTCTTGGTCTGCTCGGCGATGCCGCGCGTCGGCCCGAACGAGGACGACGTGTAGCGCTCGGTGGCCCAGCCGATGACGACGCCGGCCAGAAGGCCCGCCGCGACGCTGCCGAAGACGGCCCAGGGAAGCCCGAGCAACCAAATCACAAGGGCTGCACACCCCACGACCAAGATGCTCGCCAGATATACGCCGCGGTTAAGCGCCCCCATCAGGCCTTTTATCGAAGCGTCCTCGCGAGTCCGAACGGCAAACATGCCAAGGATGGAGGCGACGACGCCCATCCCAGCCAGCACGAGCGGCGCAAGAAGCAGATCCAGCGTGCTGCACGCCGCGTCCGGGTACACCTGGCGCATGCCGAAAATGGCCGCGACGCCCAGCGCCGATGTCGCCAGGATGGAGCCGGAGTACGATTCGTACAGGTCCGCTCCCATGCCGGCGACGTCGCCGACGTTGTCGCCCACGTTGTCGGCGATGGTGGCCGGGTTGCGGGGATCGTCCTCGGGGATTCCGACCTCGACCTTGCCGACCAGGTCGGCCCCGACGTCCGCCGCCTTGGTGTAGATGCCGCCGCCGACGCGGGCAAACAGGGCTTGGCTCGAAGCGCCCATCGTCGAGCAAAGCAGGATGACCGTAACCTGCTCGAGGGTCATCGGCTCCCAGGCGATGGCGTCGGCCCAGTGGTATCCCCACACCTTGTAGAGAAAGAGGAACCACGCGACGATGTGCAGCAGGTTCAGGCCGACGACCGTGAGGCCCATGACCGCGCCGCCGCGGAACGCCACGGTCAAGCCGCGGTTCAGGCTCGTGCGGGCCCCGTTGGCCGTCCGCGCCGAGGCCGACGTGGCCGCCTTCATCCCGATGAAGCCCGCAAGGCCCGAGAAGAACCCGCCCGTCAGGAACGCGAACGGCACGAGCGCGTGCTGAACGTGAAGCCCGAACGCCATAACCGCCAGCAGACCCGCGACCACAATGAAGAACAGCGCGACCACCTTGTACTGCTGCCGGAGGTACGCGTAGGCGCCCTCGCGGACCGCTGCCGCGATGGAGCGCATCTGCTCGGTGCCCTCGTCTTCTTTCATCACCCCGCGGTAGAAAACATAGGCCATGAGGAGAGCCAGAACCGGCGCGGCCAGGACGACCCAGAAGACGGGCGGAAGCGGTGGGGCCTCCCTGACCGCCGCGGCCGCCTCGGACGGCTGGCTCATGGCCCGGCCGACGATGAGGGCCATGAGTACCAAAATGGCTGCGCCCGCGGCAAAACGGATGCCTCTCGACATGTGCTTGCTCATGCTGCACCTTTCTCCACACTTGCGGTTCAGTCGCCCAGTCGCCCGTACAGGCAAGCATGTTCCCCGGCGCCGGGTGCTGAAGTCGCATCCCGGCGGGTTGGAAGGACCCGACTTTCTACGCTCCGGCCGTTTTCCGGGCAAGGAAAAAATGACTGCCGCACGCCCAAGGGTGGCCAATCCCCGCTGGCCGCCAAAAAGGGCTTGAAGCAGGCTGAAAAATGCGTATACTTCCGACTCGCCGTTTCCGTTACGGGCTACGTGGAGGAATGGCTGTGCCAGCGAAATGCGAGATCTGCGGCAAAACATCGTCCAGCGGCTCCTCAATCAAGCGCAGGGGCAAGGCGAAGTACCTGGGCGGCGTCGGGCGAAAAGTGACCGGCATCTCCAAGCGACGGTTCAAGCCGAACCTCCAGCGGGTCCGGGTCGAACTGGAGAACGGGACGCGCAAGCGCATGCGGGTCTGCGCCCAATGCATCAGCGCCGGCCGCGTCAAGAAGCGCAGCAAGCGCGTGGCGCCGGCGCCCGAGTCGGCCTAGCCTGCCGCGCCGCCACCGTGCTGGGGCCCGATCATGCCGCTCTCAAGAGAGGAAGTGCTCAAGGTCGGCCGCTTGAGCCGCATCCACCTCTCGGATGAGGAAGTGGAGCGGTTCGCGTCGCAACTTTCGTCCATCTTCGACTACGTGGACAAACTTGGCGAACTCGACACCGAGTCGGTCGAGCCGCTGGCCCACGCGCTCGCCTTGCGCAACGTCCTGCGGAAGGACGAGCCGCGCGAGAGCCTCTCGCCTGAGGAAGCCGTGCGCGGCGCGCCCGACGCAACCGGCGACTTCTTCCGCGTGCCGCGCGTCATTGACGACGGCACCGGCGCCGTAGGCGTTCGAGCCGCCCGCACGGGCGGGTACGTTCCCCGCCGCCAGGTGCCTCGCGCACCGCGCCCCGCCCATACCGGCCGTGGGCCTTTTCGGGCAGGCCCGCGAAGCGGGCAGCCCGGGCCCCTCACAGCCTGCGAGATGCGAGACGCCATCCGGCGGGGCGACCTCTCGGCGGCCGAGGCGACCGAGGCCTGCCTTGAGGCCATCGAGCGCCTCGACCCGAAGGTCCGCGCTTTTCTGTCGGTTGACGCGGAAGGGGCGCGGCGGCGCGCGGCTGAGTTGGATGATCGCCGGGCGCGGGGCGAGCCGACGGGCCTTTTGGACGGCCTGCCCGTCGCCGTCAAGGATAACCTCTGCACATCGGACAGCCAGCCGACCACCTGCGCGAGCCGCATCCTCGAAGGCTGGCGGGCGCCGTATAACGCCCACGTCGTCGAACGCCTCTTGGCCGAAGGCGCCGTCATCGTCGGTAAGACGAACCTCGATGAGTTCGCCATGGGCTCGTCCACGGAGAACTCAGGGTTCCACCCGACTCATAACCCGTGGGACATCGGCCGCGTGCCGGGCGGATCGAGCGGGGGCAGCGCCGCCGCCGTCGCCGCGCGCATGGTTCCTCTCGCTCTCGGCTCGGACACAGGCGGGTCCATCCGCCAGCCGGCGGCGTTCTGCGGCGTCGTAGGTGTGAAGCCAACTTACGGCCGCGTCAGCCGCTACGGCCTCGTGGCCTTCGCCTCCAGCCTCGACCAGATCGGCCCTCTGGCAAGGACGGTGGGTGATGCGGCCCTTCTGCTTCAGGCCACCTCGGGGCGAGACGAGCGCGATTCGACCAGCGTGCCCGGACCCGTGCCGGATTACCTCGCGACGCTGGACGAGCCGGTCGAAGGGCTTCGGATCGGCATTCCGAGACAGTTCTTCGGCGAAGGCTTGAATGCCGAAGTCGAGCGCCGCGTGCGCGAGGCGCTGGCCGTCTATGAAGCCGAGGGGGCCGAACTCGTGGACGTGGACCTGCCCCTCTCGACCGACTATTCAATTGCAACCTACTACATCATTGCCCCGTCGGAAGCCTCGTCGAACCTAGCGCGCTACGACGGCGTGCACTACGGCTTCCGCGCGGCGGACCACGCCGATATGATCGACATGTACATGCGCACGCGCGCCGAGGGCTTCGGCGACGAGGTCAAACGGCGGATTATGATCGGGACGCACGCCCTGAGCGCCGGTTACTACGACGCATACTATAAAAAGGCGCTGAAGGTGCGGCGGCTGATTCGGCAGGACTTCGAGCTCGCGTTCGAGAAGGTGGACTGCCTCATGGGCCCGACCAGCCCGACGCCGGCGTTCCGCCTGGACGAGAAGACCGATGATCCCCTGACGATGTATCTGTGCGACGTGTACACGGTCGGATGCAGCCTGGCCGCCATCGCGGGCCTGAGTGTTCCATGCGGCTTCACGGACGAGGGGCTGCCGGTGGGCCTGCAGATTCTGGGCAATGTGTTCAGCGAGGAGAAGTTGCTTCGCATCGCGCGGATGTATGAGCGCAAGACGCACTGGGCCGAGCGCCGACCGCCGGTGTGCGAGGGAGGCTCATGAGCGCCAAGCGACTGGTGCCCACGATCGGCCTGGAGGTGCACCTCCACCTGGCCACCCGCACGAAGATGTTTTGCGGTTGCCGCGTCGAGTACGGCGCGCCGCCGAACTCGCGGGTCTGCCCCGTGTGCCTCGGCATGCCCGGGGTGCTCCCGGTGATGAACGAGAAGGCGGTCGAACTGGCGGTGCGCATGGCGCTGGCGCTCGGCTGCACGATTCCCGCGCTCGCCAAGTGGGACCGCAAGCACTACTACTATCCCGACCTTCCCAAGAACTACCAGATCTCAGAGTACGATGAGCCGCTCGGCGTAGGCGGGTATCTCGAGATACCGGTCGAGGGCGGCACGAAGCGCATCGGCATCACGCGCGTCCACCTCGAAGAGGATGCGGGGAAACTGATGCACGCCGAGGGCGGCGGCAACTTCAGCGTCGTGGACCTCAACCGGACCGGCACGCCGCTTCTGGAGATCGTCAGCGAACCCGACATGAACAGCCCCGAGGAGGTGCGGGCCTACTCGACCGCGCTTCGCCAGTTGGCCGTGTACCTCGGCGTCGGCGAGTGCAACATGCAACTGGGCCAGATGCGCTTCGAGCCGAACATCAGCCTCCGAATCGGCACCGGCGCCGACGGGCGCCCGCGCTACACGCCCATCGCCGAGATCAAGAACCTGAACTCGTTCCGGTCCACCGAGCGGGCCGTCGCCTTCGAGATCGCGCGCCACAAGGAGGAATATGCGCTCGACCCCGAAGGCTACACGCTCGAAAACCTCGGCAAGCAGACGCGCGGCTGGGTGGACGACCAGGAGGTGACGTTCCTTCAGCGCTCGAAGGAAGAAGCCCACGATTACCGCTATTTCCCGGAGCCGGACCTGGTCCCAGTAAGGCCACATGAGCCTCGTGGGGATCGCGCTTCCGTGGCCGAAGTGGCGAAGCAGAAAATGCCGGAACTCCCTGAGGCCAAGCGACGCCGTTATATGCAACAAGGCATGAGCGCTGAAATGGCCGAGGTTATCCTTCGCGAAAGGGGAGTTGCCGAGTCCTGGGAAAAGATTGTTCAACACATCAAAACCCAGCCAGAGGCCGGGAGATGGGACGGTAAGCGCGTTATGGATCTTGCGCACAACTGGATCTTACAAGATGTCAGGCGTGTCCTCAATGAGCGCGGCATTGCAATCGAGGCGTTGGCGTTAGATACCTACTACTCCGAGGAAGAGCTCGCGAAACTCATTATTCTTGTTGAAACGGGAGTGATCAGCCGGAGCATGGGCTCCGACGTATTCACCAAAATGCTCGAGAGCGGGAAGTCCGCCTCCGAGATCGTCGAAGAAGAGAACCTCGCCCAGACCTCCGACGCCGGAGAACTGGAGGCCGTCGTCGACCGCGTGATCGCCGAGAATCCGGGACCCGCCGAGGATTATCGTAGCGGAAAGGAAAAGGCGCTGGGACGGCTCATCGGCCAGGCGATGCAGGCAAGCAGCGGGAAGGCCAACCCGAAAATCGTCCGCGACCTGCTCATGCGAAAACTTCGCCCGTGACTCCTAGCGAGCCGGCTTCTTCCCTTCGGCATCCGGCGCGCCTTCTTCCTGCCGGGGCTCCACGACGGAGGCGTCCTCGTCCAGCGCCGGGGTTTCGGACCAGCGGGCGACCTTGCTCTTGCGAGGTCCCCAGATTCGGTTCTCCTCACCCCGGAACAGCCGCCCGTAATTGGAACGGTGCTTGACCAGGACGACCGTCATCAAAAGCAGGACGAAGACGGTCACGGGCAGGCGCTCGGCCCACACGGCCTCACCCCCGAAGCAGAAATAGCCCACTCCGAACCCAAGTGCTGCGACCGACGACCCGACCGACACATATCCTGTGATCAGAACGGCCAGCACCCACAACCCAAAGGCCGCAAGGGCCAGCGGCCAGAGCGTCGGGAGGGCCAGAACGACGCCCAGGCTCGTCGCCACGGCCTTGCCGCCCCTGAACTTCAGCCACACGGGAAACGTGTGCCCGACAATCGGCCCCACCGCGATGACCATGATACGCGTCCAGACCAGGATTTTCGGCTCGTGCCGACCTTGAAGCGCAAACACGACAGAGACGCCCATGAGCACCGGAAGAAATCCCTTGGCGACGTCGAGCACAAACGCCGCGACACCCCACGGCGCCCCGCAGACACGGCCGCAGTTGGTCGCCCCGATGTTCCGGGACCCGTGCCGGCGAAGATCCACGCCCTTCGCCTTGCCGATAAGCCAACCGAACGGGACGGACCCCAGGAGGTACGCCCCGACGAACCACGCGACAACGATCCAGGGAAAAGTCATTCCCCGGCCTCCTTCCGCGCGGCAACGCGGTTGAACACCTCGGCCATCTCCCGGAAGTTCCGCTCGATCGGGTGCGCTTCCGCTGTCCGGCGCGCCGCCGAGCCCATCTGAACTCGCAGGTCCGGGTCCAGGAGGCGCCCCATCGCGTCGGCCAGCCCATCGAGGTCGTCAGGCGAGTCCAGGATGAACCCGTCGCCGCCGTTGTGCATCAGTTCGCTTGCACCGTTGAAGCGCGTAGTGACGACCGGCCGCCCGCACGCCATCGCTTCGAGAACCACCAGGCTGCACGGGTCGTACCAGGTTGGCTGCACGTAAACGTCCGCCGCCGCGTAGGCCGGCACCACGTCGGCCAGCGGGCCAACGAACTGAAACGCTTCCGCGCAGCCGAGGCGCTCGGCGAGCCGCTGATACGGCCGTGGGTTCGCTCTCCCGGCGACCAGGACGCGCCGGTGGCGGTAGGGCGAGCGGAGCATCGAAGCCGCCTCCACCAGTTCACGCACGCCCTTCAGGCGGAAATTGTGCGCCACGATGAGAAAACACGTTTCGTCCTCACTCAGGCCGAAACGACGGCGGGCCTCTTTCCGCTTGGCGCGGCAAACATCAGGGCTGAACCGCTCGATGTCCACGCCGTTATAAACGAGATGAAGCCGCTCGTCGGGAACATCATAAAACTTTTTCATGTCCTGACGGACCATGCGGCTGATGGCGACGACCTCCGGCGGCGGCTCGGCGGCGAACTGGCGGGCCTCAATGTGCTTGCTGGTCAGCACTTTCGGGTTGAGGGCATCAAAAATCTCCTTCAGCGCGCGGCCGGCGGCGCTTCGGATGAGAAGCAGATTCTGCCGGCGCGTGCCCAAGTACGTTCCGCCGTGGGGCTGGAGGATGCTGGCGCCGAAGGTCCGGCCAACCGCGACAACGACGTCCAGGCGCGCTCGCCTGGCGGCGCGGTCGGCAGTCCGGGCAAACCGCAGGTCCCGCTCCCACCGCGACAGGCCGCGACGGAGCACACGGTGCGTCACGGCTCCTTCCGGTGCCTTGCCGAACCCGCCGGCAAAAAGGTGGACCTCGTGCCCGCCCGCGAGCAACTCCTCGGCAAAGCGGTACACATACGTCTCCGCGCCGCCGCGCGCCGGGTCCAGATACTCGATTTGAAATCCGATCTTCATCAATGGTGTCCATGCACCTCGGGTATCATCTGTAGCAGCATTCCCCTGTCCGAAGGCCAGGCGATTAGAGTTTCAGGTCAATCCCGCGCGCGCTTTGACGCCGAGCCGGTTGCAGGCGTCGGCGGCCTCAAGGACCTTGTCGAGACGTAAGTGCTTCTGGATCACCTCGTCTATGACTCGCTGCGAGCCGGACTCGACCGTCAGGTAAATTGACCGGCACCCAGACTCCTTCGCCTTGGCTAACAGGTCGTAGTTCAGCCTGTCGGTTCGCATGCCGATCGGCGTTTCCCAGGCAATCGGAAACCCTTCATGCTTTATCGCGATCAGCCCGTCCAGGATTGCATGGAAGCGCCGTTGGTTCTGGGCCAGGTTGTCATCAATGAAATGGATGTGTCGGACGCCGATCTCGGCCGCGACAAAGCGCACATGGTCCAGCACCCGGTCCGGAGACTGGGCACGGTACCGGCGTCCCATGTGCAGGTGAGTCGCACAGAACGTACACTTGAAGGGACAGCCGCGACTCGTCTGGACAGTGATGCTCGGCCGTGGTTTCCAGCGCCATCTTCCACCAGCCGCGCGATCGGCGACAGCCCCCAAGTGCATGAGGGCAAGGGGCATATCGGCATGCGTGGCCATATGCTCGCCTCGGCCGAAGCGGTGAGGCGGTCGGATAAGAAGCACCTTCATCAAGCGTTCTCCGCAAGGCCTGTCCGGGCAAGCGCACGGCGCCGCGCCAGCACACGATGTGGCCGTTCCACCGTGCAGGCGACTATGCGCGGGAGATTCTGCCGCCTGATCGACGGCCGGCGGCACGTGCAAATTGTAGGTTCTATCCCCACAGCGTCAAGCCCCGGCGCATGATCCGACGAGCGAGCGCTGGCTTGGGCGCCCTGCCGCACTCCCCCGGCCATTAGGTCTCGGCCCCGCCGCGCTCGGGTTGAGATGCTCGACCTGAAAGCCGGTCCTCATGGCCGCCGCGCCAGGCATACCACCTCGTCGGTTCGGCGTGCAAGCAATGAGATGTGACTCAGGAGGCGGGCGGGGAACCGCCAGCGAGACAGGAGCCTCAACACGGCCGAGCCGCGGTCTTCGGCCAGGGTTGCTAAGGTTTCCCGTACGAGTGAAGGCCGGCGCAGGGAGCAGATCTGCTTAACTTCAAAGCCCGCGGCGGCCACGTGGCGCCGCAGGGCTGCGGTGGTGAAGTGGGTCAGATGCCTCGGCAACCGTAGACCGTACCAACTCGTACCAGACCACCGCGCCGAGAGGCTGTCGAAGCGGGGCACAACCACCATGAGCCGGCCCCCGGGCCGAAGCAGACGCCGGGCCGCCTCCAGCGTCGCCTTGGGGCTCGGCACGTGCTCCAGGGCGTGCCACATCGTGACCGCGTCGTAACGCCCGTCCGGAAGGTCGGCGCCGGGAAGCGTCCCCTGGTGGATGGTGAGGCCGGCGCGGCGGCCGGCGCTTACCGCCTTGGGCGCCAGATCCAGCCCCTCGGCTTTCCAGCCGGCCGCCGCCATCTGGGCGACGTACCGGCCGACCCCGCAGCCGAAGTCCAGCAGTCGGCCGTCACCCTCGTAAGGGAGATAGCCAATCCAGTAGCGACCCCGGAACTTGACGGCCGCCAGCGGCCCCAGCAGCGCGCGCACGGCCGCCGGCGCCCGCCGGTCGAGCGGATAGCCGCGGTAGTTGACGAGGCACCAGCAGCGAAAGCCTGTCGGCGGCGGCGGGACCCGGACCGACGCGTCGTGCGGGCTGTAGTCCGTCGGGTAGGCGAGGCCCAGCGTCTCCGGCGTCGGCTGTGGATCGGTTCGCACCAGGCCGCACCGCCGGCACGCCACCGCGTTGAACTCTCCCGGCACCGTGCCCGTCGGGTCCGTTGCCGTCAGCAGCACCTCGGCCTCGTCGGTACCGCAGTAATCGCAGGGCACCGACCGCAACTCGCAGGGCCCGATTGCGCGATCCGTTTCGCAGGCCATTGTCCTTGTGCGCATCCTTCAGTTGTGCAGCAGCATGAGCCATCCATCGCGCGTAAGGAACCGTGCCGACGATCGGGCGCGGTGGAGGTGGTGCCGAGCAGCCGCCCCTTGCCCCAGCATCAGCAGGATGAGGCTGGACAACGCGGCGGTGACAAACAGCGCGCCCTGCCGCACGAACATGCCGGCGGCCAGCGCCCCGGCCATAGCCCAGCCCGCCACCCGGCCGTGATGTTTTCGGAGGTAAGCAAAGAGGCTTCGGAACAGGTAAACCCTGGCCAGGCCTCTGCTGGCCGATACCCCCCCGACGTGCGTAATGCGAGCGTCCGCCGCAAAACGCACCCGATAGCCGCTACGGATGAGGCGGCAGCACAAGTCCACTTCCTCGAAGTACACGAAGAACCGCTCATCCAACACACCGACCTCAGCGAGAACCTTTCGCGGCACACAAAGGGCTGCTCCCATTAGCGTGTCCACGTCCGCAGAGTTGTCATAGTCGAAGTCAGCCATCTTATACTGGCGGTACAACGGCTTCAGAACGCGCAGAGCCCGAAGCGGTGTGTACTGGTGCAAGAGAGCCGCGAACGTCGGCAGCGAGCGGACGGACCGCTGAGTCGTGCCGTCCGGATTCTCAATCCGCGGGCCGCACGCCCCGATGTCCGGCGCCTCGTCCAGGGTCTTGACGAGCACGTCGAGCGCGCCGGCGAGGACCACCGTGTCGGGATTCAGAAACAGGATGTTCCGGCCGCGCGCCACGAGGAAACCCTGGTTGCTTGCCGCGGCAAACCCGCGGTTCGTCTGGTTCGCAATCCGCCGGACGCTGCCGAATCGCTCTGCCACCAGGGCAACGGTGTCGTCGCGGCTCGCATTGTCCACAACGATGGTCTCGAACGACACCGTTCCCTCGTAAGCCTCGAGGGAGGCCAAGCAGTCGGCCATCGCGTCGCGGCAGTTCCATGAGACGATGATAATGGAAACGTCGGGTTCCATCGGCCGTGTCCAAATCCGAAACTCGCACGATAGTCTGCGCGCGGAACGGAGCGATTAGCACATACTATACCGGCCGGGCGCCTGCCCGGCAATCGTTGCTCCACTGGCGGCCTGTAGCGCCTTATCGCGCCGACATCCTCACGTCTGGACCGCGCTGCGCGCGCGGCAGCGCTGTTCGTGGCGCGCAATCTGCCGCGCCTTTCGGATCACCCGGTGAATAAGGTGCTTGTGGTCGGGACCAAGACGTCGTGTTTTAAAGTAGGCGTGCGCGAAGCGCAACCGGTCCGCATCCGTGAACACTCGCGAACGAATATGCGTTGCCGGCGAAGGCCACGATGAGAAGAGCAGGGCGGCCAGGTCCTTGACGATCCGTCTCCGCCGCACGCCCCGCCGCGGGCGCTCGACGCGTTGAAGGTCGATCAGGTGAAGGATCGGATTCGCCGACGGCTGCCGGCGGACGAGGATATGGCACAGATAAAGGTCGCGGTGGACGAAGTCGTTTGCGTGAAATCGCCTCACAAGCCGCGCAAGCGCCCGGATCAACCGACGTTTTGCCGCAACGGCTTCGCGCGAGTGCTCTTCGCCAAACGTGTTTTCAAAATAGACGTCGGCCTGGACGGCGTCCGGCACTTCTTCGGTAATCAGGCAACTTTGCTCGCGCCGGCCACTGTTTGCGAACTCCTCGCCGATGGCCGCACACCGCATCGTCGGGATGCCGACGTCGGTCAGGCGGACGATGTTGCGGGCCTCGCGCACCGCCATGGAGAGCGGCGGTCCTAGGTTCAGCGTGCGCCGGATTTTGGCGTGAAGCGGCACCCGCGTATGGCGCTTAATGAACAACGCGCGCGTTCCGCCGGCCGGGTTTGGCAACTCGACGCGGACGGTTGATCGCCCGGGCGCGAGGCGACTCGTTGCGCCGCCCTCGAACGCCATGATTGCATCGAGGGTCAGAAGAGAGGCCGCCTCGAGAACCGGCCGGAACGCTTCGTTCACGTGCAGTCGGCCGCCGTCCACCTCGACAAACTTTTCTTCCGCCAGGGGGGCCATGCCCGGCGGGGCCACCCGCCGGGCATGAATCAGATGGGGATCCTGGCCGCGGCCCTTGATTCGGCGTGCGATGCGCTTGATGCGGCGAATCAGACGCTGCGCCTTCCGGTCCAGCTGGCCCTGACCCAAGTAGGCGTGAAGGGCTGCCATATAGTCGTCCCGCCCGACACCAGGCGCCTGCGTCGTAGCATAAAGGGCCGCGAGGTCCGCCGCCCTGCGCCTCCGCGTGTAGCGCCGCAGACGTTGCGCGTCGATGAACACCACCCGCGGCTCGTCGGCGCCGGTGTCTTCGAGGTAAACGTGCTTGGCGTAGAGATCGGGAAACGAAAAATGCGCGCCGTGAAGGCGGCGGATGGCGCGGCCCGTCGCCCGCGCGACCGTGTCAATGGAGTAAGCGGCCGAGTCGGCCTCCCCGCCCTCGGTCAATTGATGAAGCCAGAAAGCAAGCGAAGAACCGCGCACCTCGCGCACCGCCAACAGCGTCCGCGGTTTGCCGGGCCCTGAACTTTGGCCCCAGGCCACCGGCTCAGCCACGGGGACGCCGGCGGTGCGGAGGCGGCGGAGGTTGGACCACTCGCGTGCGGCAGCGGGCGCCGGCCATCTCAGCCGGAACACGTCCGCCCAGTTCCTTCGTGCCGCGCCGCCCCACCAGCGCTTCAGATAGATGACCACCGCGCCGCTCTCAGGAGTGCGAAGTTCGATGCGCGAAACGGACCGCTCCCGGTGGCCGTCCACGCGAGACGCTTCCCCCGCCGCGTAAAGCGCATCAAACGTGGCCAAACCATTGGCCTCGATCAGCGCCGCGTAATCGGGATGAATGTGCAGAGTCGCCATGCCGCGTTACCGGTCGAGCGAATCGTCGTTCAAGAGTTCGCGGGCCAGGTCGGAGCCCATAATCCGCCGCAGCGCCCGCCGCACCTTCTGATTACCGCGCCAATGCCGGACGCCTCCGCGCGCAAGGAACGCCGTGGCGTGCGCGACGTGTTCAACGTACTCGTGCATTTCCTCCGGCGGCAGCCTCACGCCTTTGTATCCGGCTTCGAGGAGCCCGCGGTAGAGCAGCGCCCCCGTCGAGTGTTCGGCCGTCGGCTGGAAATTCAAGCCGAGTTCTCGCACGACGTCCAGACGGTAAACCGCGCAGTACGACCGCGGGTACCACACCGGGGGTTCGTGTTCCGCCTTTGGCGCCATGCCGACCAGGCGTCGAAAGAATGCCTTCATTCGGCGTTCGTCCCAGAGTCGTTTCATGGCCCTGTACCAGCGCGGGCCGGTTTCAATTTTGTCGGACCCGAGCGCGGCGGCGCGCGGCTCCGCCTCCAGGCGTGCAATCAGGCTCGCCATCCAACCTTCGCGCCGCACGATCGTGTCGGTGTGGAGGCTGACGAGCCAGCGTCCGCGCGCGGCCCGCAGCCCCGCGTCCATCGCGCTCGCGTGGGCGCGCACGACGTCGGTTTCCGCCTCGCCCCCGCGCTCAATGAGCCGGATCCAGCCCACCCGGCGCAAATAATTCAGCGACCCGTCCCCAGAGTTGTTATCCACCACGATGGCCTCGAACGGATGGGCCGTCAGACGCCGGATAGCGCGCAGGCACAGGCGCATCAACTCCTCCGTCTGGTAGTGGGGAATCACGATGGATGCGAGGTCCTCGGGCGTCAGCCGTCCGTCGCGAATGGCCTCCAGTTCATCGCGATCCAGCATCCCTAAACCACCCTCTATGCACGGTCCCGCTCGAGTGCCTCGGTGAGCGCATCAAGCACTTCCTCCGGCTCAATCTTCCACATACATTCGGTCGTTCCTACAGGACACGTTGGCCTTTGGCAAGGCCCGCAAGGCGGGACGGACTGAAGGCGGACCTCCTTCTCGTACCAGGTTTCCGTCCAGCGAACGTCCGTGGGCCCGAAGAGGGACACGACGGGCCGCCCCAGGGCCGCCGCATAATGCCTGAGGCCGCTGTCGATGGCGACCATCGCCCGGGCGCGCCGGACGACGGCCCGCGCGGAAGCCAGATTGATGCCCTTATCATGGAATGTCGCGCAGCGTCCGCCAGCCGACTCGATAATGGTCGTTGCGAGGTCGGCGTCGGACGGCGCGCACAAAATGGCGGAATCCAGACCGAACTTTGCCCGCGCCTCTCGGACAAGCGTCCCCCAGTGAACCGGCGGCCAGCGTTTCGACGGCCCGAATGCCGCACCCGGGCACAAAAGAAGCGTTCGCTCCGGCGTAAGGCCGGCCGCGCGGTAGGCCGCTTCCGCTGCGGCTTCGTCCGCTTCCGTCGGGAAAAGTTCCATGCGGAGGTCGCCTGTGGGAGCGCCGAGGACCTCGGCAAGTCTCAAGTAGTACGCAATCTGCGGCGTGGGGACGAAGCGGCCGCCTCTCTTCTCGGGTTGAATGCGGTCGGTGAGCAAGGCCCCGCGGCCGCCCCGATCGTACCCGATACGCCGCTTGACGCCAGCCAGGCGGAAGAGCAGGGCACTTCGGAAACTGTTCGGCAGGAGGACGCCGACGTCAATCACCTCCTTCCGAAGGCGCGACGCTGCACGAAGAAATTCAACGGCCGACTTGTCGGCTTCGATGAACGCATCCGTCCAGGGGTTGGGGTCCATCACCGGCCGCACGTAGGGGCGCACCACCGCCACGATGCGGGCGTCGGGAAAACGCGTCCGAAGCGCGCGGAGCACCGGCGTGGCCATGACGGCATCGCCGACCCAACTCGGCAATGCCACAGCCAGCCTCATGGCTGCCTCTCAATCACGAGAAGCGTGACGACCAGTAACTGCAGGAAAATGGCGACCGGAAGCATCACCGCCCGCTCGCTGCCCACCAGACCCCAGACGCCGACAAAGAGCGCCGCCGCCTGAAGGACATAGGCAAACAGCCGAACGGCAGACAGACTGGCCGATTCCTGGGCGCGGCCGATGCGGCGAAGTTCCGTCAAAACGGCCCGAAGAAGTGCCGTCGTGTCTTGCGGGAAGTGCTGCACCTTTTCGCGCGGCTGCCTCGAAAAACACTCGGAACACAAGAAGAGGCCGTCGTGGGAACCGGCCGTTCCGGCCTCCAGCGCGGCAGGCGGGATCACCTGACCGCAGCGAGCGCATGTCTTCACAGGTGGCCGATCTTCGAGTGGCTCTTGTTCGGCAACTTCAGGTTGAGCCTGAGGTATACTCGGCTCCTTCGATTCGGCGGAGATGGGTTCAGGGCTCGGCGCCGGCGGGGGCTCGGGTGGCGGCACCGCGTCAGCCGGCTTTGCCCCAGCGGGCTCGCCCGCCCCACCCCGCCACGGCGGGCAAGCGCGGCGGGTAAACGTGGCGGGCTCCTCTGCAACCGGTTCCGCCTCCCCGAGGATAATATCCACGGCCTTGTTGAGGTCGGCGGCTTCGGCCGTTAGCGGTGCGACTTCGGGAGGGCGCAGCGCGTCGTGGCCGGGGGCGGCCGGCAGTTTGATGGTTCGCAGCCCCGCCGCCTGACCCGCCTGGATGTCGCGCCACGTGTCACCGACCAGCCAGGAGGCGTCGAGGTCTATCTCCAGGTCCTCGGCGGCCTGAAGAATGAGCCCCGGTTTGGGCTTTCGACATTCGCACTCCACGGCGAGGTCCTGCCGCGCGGCCTCTGAAGGGTCCGGGTGGTGCGGGCATGCGTAGTACGCATCCACGCCGACCCCAAGGAGGTCCAGTTGCTCGTCAAGCGCCTCGTGGAAGCGGTCGAGGTCCTCTTCGGTCATCAGGCCGCGGGCGATAGCCGACTGGTTGGTCACGACGACCTGTTTGAACCCTGCCTGGGCGAGCCGCGCCAGCGCCCGTGCGACGCCGCCCAGAATGCGGATGTGCTCCGGTCGGGTCGGGTAGCCCACCTCTTCAATCAACACACCGTCCCGGTCGAGAAAAACGGCTGCCTGTCCCACGTCGGTTTATTCCTTACTTTCCGCCCCGTCGCGCGTGAACAGGGCCTGTTCGATGAGTCCGCACAGAATGTGAAGAAGCACCAAGTGTCCCTCCTGAATCAGGGGGCCGGTCTCGGCGGGCACGGAAAGGCTGAGGTCGCAAAGTTCCTTCAGCCTGCCGCCGCTCTGGCCGACCAGGCCGATGGTCTTGGCGCCCTTCTTGCGCGCTCGCGTGGCGGCCTTCAGGACGTTGGCGCTTGAGCCGCTCGTGGACAGGAGGAGCAGCACGTCGCCTTCCCTGACGAGCGCTTCGACCTGCCGCTCGAAGACCTGCTCAAAACTGTAATCGTTCGCCACGGCCGTGAGGACGCTCGTGTCCGTCGTCAGGGCGACGCACGGCAGGGCAGGGCGATCGGCCATGAACCGCCCGACCAGTTCACCGGCGACGTGCTGGGCCTGGGCGGCGCTGCCGCCGTCACCGCAGACGTAAATCGTGTGCCCCTCGCGAAGCGCAGCAATGAGCACCTCAGCCGCCTGTGCGGTCGGTTTGGCCAGTTGCTCGGCCATCTGGCGGTAGAGGTCGGCGGCTTCCTGGAGACGGCGTTTGATGCGTTCGATCACGGCGCGCCTCCCTTCTGCGGCGGTCGGGCTGAGCCTTTCCGGTGCGAATGCCTCTTTTTGCAATCCGCGCCGCGGATTTGCTCCACGATCCCGCTGGTGCTGATTCCTTTGACAAGCGGCGCTAGAACGACGCGCCCGCCGTCGGACTCGACGAACGTTTGGCCGACGACGCCTTTCTCGCACCAGTCTTCGCCTTTGACGAGGACATCGGGCCGAACGGTCCTGATCAGTTCCGCCGGCGTGTCCTCGTCGAAAATAACAATGTAATCGACGGCTTCAAGGGCCGCAAGGACGCGTACGCGCTGCTCTTGCGGGCACACCGGCCTCCCCGCCTCTTTGATTGCCCGGACGCTTCGGTCGGAGTTAAGGCCGACGACGAGGACCTCGCCCTGGCGGGCGGCAAATTCGAGAAACGCGATGTGGCCGGCGTGCACGAGGTCGAAACACCCATTCGTGAAGACGACCGCCTCGCCGCGAGCGCGGTGGCGATTGAGGTCCACGAGGAGATTATCGAGAGTGCGGAGTTTGTCGCCGCTGCGCCGGGCTTCATCAAGCAGTTCCGCGGTAACCTCCTCGCGCAAGACCGTCTGGACGCCGAACTTCTGGACCTCGAGGCCTGCGGCCACGTTCGCCAGCCGCACCGCGTCCAAAAATGAACCGCCCGACGCCACCACCAGCGCGACCACCGCAATGACCATGTCGCCCGCGCCGGCGTTGTCATAGACGGGCCGGGGACGGGTCGGAACCATCCGGCCGGACTTGCCCTTGACCGCCAGGTAGGCACCCTCCTTGTCGAGCGTCACCACCAGCGCGGCCAGATTCAGTTCCTTGACCAGGCGTTGGGCGGCCCGGCGCAAGGCATCGGCGCCGGTCAGGCGCACCTCCAGGGCCGTTTCGGTTTCCACACGGTTGGGCGTCAGAAGGGTCGCCCCGCGGTATTTCGAATAGTCCTTCGCGCGGAGCGGATCCACGAGAACCGGCACGCGACCGCGCCGCGCCAGCCGGATGACCGCCCGGGCCACGCGCGGCGTGAGAACGCCTTTGTCGTAGTCGCTCAGCACGATGGCATCTGTTCGGCCAAGGTTCCGCTCAATTTTGGCGATCAGTCTGTCCTCGGCCTTGCGCGGGAGTGGCCTCGTGTCCTCCCAGTCCACACGCAGCACCTGCTGCGGGATGCGGTGCTGGGCCCGGCCCACGAAGCGCGTCTTGACGGTCGTTGGGCGGACCGGCAGACGGAGCACACCGCCCGTCTTCGCGCCGGCGGCCTTCAGGGCGTCGGTCACCTGCCGGCCGTTCTCATCGCGGCCGACCACGCCGAAGACGGCGACGTCGGCCCCCAGGGCGCGGAGGTTGCTGACGACTGAGCCCGCGCCGCCGAGGCGGTTTTCCTCTCCGGCAGCCCGCAGGACCTGAATGGGGGCCTCGGGACTGATGCGCTCCGCGTCGCCGTAAACGTACCGGTCGAGCATCAAATCGCCGACCACCGCGATGCGCGGCTCGCCCAGTCCGTCAATCAGATTAATCAGGTGGCGATACACGCAGCCGCTCCTACAGGTCTCCAAGTTCGAGCAGGATCAGGTGTCGAAGCAACGGCAGCATGATCTCGTGGTGTCCCGTCAGCCCATAGCCGCGACTCGTCGGCCGCGTCAAGACGTTCTGGTGCGGGCGATAGTGTTGAATCTGGTCGAAGTTGGCCGTCACCATCTTGTCCAGTTTCGCCCCCAGGTTGGCCGCAACAGTGTACGCTTTCATGAAAACCTCGGGAAGGAGGACGGCGGAGCCGACGTTCATCCAGACGCCTTCGGCCATGTCCGCGACGGCGGCGCACAGTTTGCGAAAATCCAAGAGCGACGCCTCGCCGATTGCCGCGCCGTCGGCCTCCGGATGCATATGGACGGTATCGGACCCGACGGCCACGTGCACCGTGGCCAGGCAGTCAAGGCGGCTGGCCGCGGCGAGGACGCTCTTGTCGGCGTAAGGAAACTCTTCACCGGCTTCGTTAATGAGGTCGCCGATGGCCTGGCCAAAGCCGCGATGCCGGCCGAGCCGAGCCGCATCGTTTAGATAGCCCGGCGTCTCCTCGACCATACCGAAGCGGCCGTCGCGCATCGTTTTGGCGGGATCCTCGCTGGTGGCGCCGTGGAAGGCGAGTTCCAGGTCGTGAATCGCCCCGGCCCCGTGCGTTGCCACTACCGTCACGACGCCTCGCTCCATCAGGTCGATGATGACCGGGCCGAGGCCACACTTGATGACGTGGCCGCCGAAGGCGATTGCGACCGGGGAATCGTTCCGCGCGGCATGGGCGATGGCTTTGGCCAGGCCGCGCAAGTTCTCCGTGACGGGCGTCGTGGGCAGCGAGTCGAAGAAGTCGGCCAGGCCGGCCTCCGGCCCCGCCGGGGCGGCAAGGTCGTCCAGATGGACCTTGTGGGCGCGATCGGAAATGGGAAGAAACTCCAGTGCCGACAGGTCAACAGGCTGATAGGTTTTTCGCTGGCGCATCGGCGGTTTCCCGAGCCGGACAAACGTCCTGGTCAGGCCCATTCGGGTCAGCCAGGAAGCAGAGAACGGACCCGGCGGGCCAGGACGTCAGCCCCCTCGACGATCTCGATTCCGACGGTCAGTGCGACGACCTCGACCGGCGCCGACCCCGACCCCTTCCTGCCCCCCAGTAGCGGCTTCCATTTTACATAATCCTTCCCGCTCGTCACAAGCATCTTCAGTCCGGCAGAGTGTGCCGCCCGCAGCAGCCGCTCGATTTCCTCCACGGTGTATGGATAGTGGTCAGGATACGTTTCCCACAGGGCGACCCGCGCGCCTAGGGCTTCAAGCGTCCTGCGGAAGGCGTCCGGATTCCCGATGCCGCACGCCGCCGCCACGTCCTGACCGCGAAGCCGACTCAGGTCCTGGCTCGAGCCGTCAAGGGCGATAAGTTCCTGCGGCCGATGCTCCGCAACGAGGATCGGCACGCCGGGCCGGGTTCGGCGCGCAAGATCTTCTTTGAGAGCGGCGAGGGCGTCCGCCTCGACCAGTTCGGCACGGGTAATGACAACGAGGTCGGCGCGGCGCAATGCCGAGGGCGGTTCCCGCAGGAGCCCTCGCGGCAGGACGTGGCCGTATCCGAACGGCAGGCTCGCATCGACCAGGACGATGTCGAGGTCGCGGGCGAGACGGCGGTGCTGGAAGCCGTCGTCGAGAATGGCGACGTCGCACGGGTTTCGCCACATCCAGTCGTGAATCGCCTGCCATCGGTCCTGGTTCTGAACGCAGGGGATGTCCGGACAAAGCCGCGCCAGTTCTCGGGTTTCTTCATTGGCTTCACCGGCGGCCGAGGCATACCCGCGGCTAATAACAAGCGGCCGCCCGCCCATCTTAGCGGCAAGTCGGGCCAGATAGGCCGCCATCGGCGTCTTGCCCGTTCCGCCAACCGTCAGGTTGCCGACGCTGATGACGGGGCGACCGATGCGCCTGACGGCACCGGGCAAGCGAAAGCGTAGATTGCGCAGGAACAGCCCGGCGTGATACAGCCCCGCCATGAGCCAGAGTCCGAAACGGGCGAGGGCGGCTCCCAGACCGCGCTGCTCGCCCGAGATCAGCGGCAGCCAGACCTGCCGTCGGTCCGGCGTAGTGCCCGGCTGTCCGGTTGAACGGTTCGCTTCCATAGACAGGACCGAACTTTCCGGGGCGGGCCTTCGCCCGCCGTAGGGCTACGGCTCTCCACAGGCGAGTCGCCGTGGCGACCCGCAGGCGGGTCAGCGCCCCGCCAGCCGCTTGATGACGGCCTGTCCCATTTCGCGGGTTCCGACCGCCGTCGGGTCGTCGCGATGCGGTTTCAGGTCGTAGGTGACGTGCCTCCCCTCAGCGACGACGGCCGTGACGGCCCGCTCGAGGCGGTCGGCGGCGTCGGCCTCGCCCAGGTGACGCAGCATCAGGACGCCCGAAAGGATTAAGGCCGTCGGGTTGACCTTGTTGAGACCCTTGTATTTCGGCGCCGAGCCGTGCGTGGCCTCGAAGATGGCGCAGTCGTCGCCGATATTGGCGCCGGGGGCGACGCCCAGCCCCCCGACCAGGCCCGCGCACAGGTCGCTCAAGATGTCGCCATACAGGTTCGGCAGAACCAGGATGTCATACAGTTCCGGCTTTTGAACCAATTGCATGCACATATTGTCAACAATACGCTCTTCGAACTCGACATCGGAGAACTCGTTGGCGACCTCGCGGGCCACTTCCAGCCACAGACCGTCCGTGTGCTTCATGATGTTCGCCTTGTGGACCGTGGTCACTTTCCTGCGGCCGTTGTCGCGCGCGTAGCGAAACGCGAACCGGTGGATCCGCTCGGTCGCCTCGACGCTGATCGGCTTGATACTGATGCCCGTGGTCGCCTCGCCGGTGACGATTTTTCTGTCGGTGCTGAGCCTGTTAATCGTCTGGTAAAGGGTCCGGGTGGTCTCTTCGCCTTTCTTGAATTCGACACCGGCATAGAGGTCCTCGGTGTTCTCGCGCACGACGACCAGATCGACGTCCTCGTACTTGGAGCGGACGCCCGGATAGGACTTGCACGGCCGCAGGCAGGCGTACAGGTCGAACGTCTGGCGCAGGTGGACGTTGACGCTGCGAAAGCCTTTGCCGACCGGTGTCGTGATGGGCGCCTTCAGGGCCACCCGCGTCCGCCGGATGCTCTCCATCAGGGCGTCGGGCAGGGGGGTGCCGTACTTCTCGAGGCACTCGGTGCCCGCTTCCTGCTCGTCCCAGGCTACACGTGCGCCGGTGGCGTCGATGCAGGAGCGCACTACGGCTGCCAATTCCGGCCCGACACCGTCTCCCAGAATTAAGGTGACATCATGTGCCATGCCAAAAACTCTTCAATCGACGGGCCCCGGCGGGGCCGATTATGCTGCTTCGCTCGTCGGCAGACAGCAAATGCTAAGAGGGGGCCGCAGGCGTGTCAACAGTTTTGGATACCCGAGGGGAGAAGCGCCGGCAAATCCGCCAGCGTTTGAATGGACGCATCGGGCGGAGGATCCACGGCATCTGGAAAGCATGGCCGTCGCGCAATCAGGACCGTGCGCAGCCCTGCGCCATGGGCGCCGGCGATGTCGTCGCGCGGGCTGTCGCCGACAAAAACGGCCCGGCCCGCCGCGACCCCGAGTTGACCGAGTGCCTCGCGAAAGATTTGAGGATCGGGCTTCCGAAATCCCACGCCGGAACTGAACAACCGGACGTCGAGAAACGGCGTCAGGCCGAACTTCTCAATCTGCTTCTCCCACAGATAGTCCGGCGTGCCCCAGGGCGTATTGGAGACGAGGCCCAGGCGATACCCGCGCGCGCGGATCGCCTCGAGCGCCGGCAACGTATCCTCGCAAATCCTGCCGGTGGCCATCAGCGGCCGAGCACACGCCTCGGCAATCGCGGGCAGCGTGCGTCCGCTCGCGCCTCGCACCATCCGCCTGAGCGCCATCGTGATTCGGTGGGGCAGGGGGGTGTCCGGCCGCGCCGGACCGCGGCGCGCATGAGCCTCATCGGGCGGCGGGACGGAAGCGGCCGGCGGGAACCGTTCCTCCTCCGGCCGGATGAGGAACCCGTAGACCGCGTCCACGCACTGGCCGAGCACGGCCGGCCAACTCGGCACGGCGTACTCGACCAGTGTCCCGCCAAGGTCAAACAGAACGGCTTTCACGCCGGTGAACACGGCTTCTGTCCCTCATCTACGTCGCTCTAAAACAGGCGGTATGAGTAGGCGGCGTTGTCGGGGTCGAAGTCCTCGTCCATCAGGTCCGCATTGATTTCAAGGTCCGTGTAACGGTAATCGCTGAGCAGCGTCCCGTCCCAGAGATACGCCTCTGTGCGGACGGGAATCAGAAACTGTTGATCGATAAAAATGAATAACTGGTGCGAGCGGTAATCGTGCTTCCTGGGGAGCACGCGCTTGATAACATAAGCGGGCCGCCCGGCCTCCTCGCGTACCCCCAGGTATTCGAGGACAAGGTCGCCGTTGGCCTTCGCCTGCTCGCACTGCGGGATCACGACCCTGAGCATGTTCCCGAGGCCGGCGTAGGTAACGGGCCGGCGGCTGTGGCGGTTGGCGATCTTGCCTTCCGGGTCCAGGCTGACTTTGCGGAAGATGAAGCCCAGCAGCCCGCTCGGATGGACCACCGCTTTGTTGTCATGCTGCCCCTCGACGTAAATGACTTCCTGACCGTTCGATGGGTCGGCAGTCCACTTCATGTAAACGCTGAACGGCTGCTCGCGAAACTTCATGAAGATGGTTTCGGGCTTGCGGACCTTGTCGCCGACCCGCTCGTGCTTGTGGAATTGGCACGCGTAGGAGGTCACCTTCGCTTCGTACCATTTCAGACTGAGACGCAGAAACTCCAGCGGGTCGCGCCGGGCCAGCGCTTCGACTTCCTCGCGAGGCTGCGGATAGACGGCCTGCTCGGCCGCAACGGAAAGTTTCTTGCCGGCCGGCGTTTCGGCGCACAGCAAAGATCCCACAAGGGCGAGGAGAAGGAGCGGCCCCGGCAGCCTCAACGTAACCCGTAGCGAGCGTGCGTTGCAACCCGAGCGCCTCGGCACACGCTGCGTCAAGGTGGGCACGACCATGGAGCGTCCCTTAGCGAGGCGTTGCCGGCTCGGCGCCGGGGGCAATACCCCGGGTAAGGAGGAGAGGAAACAGGGCATGGATCCGCTTCTGGGTCACCTCCCGGAAGCCCACCCCCTCAAGCAGCCGCACCATCTCGTGCGACTCCACGTGCCGCACATCCCCCCCTTCCACACGGGTAATGACCAGATCGTAGATGATGCGTCCGGCCCAGTGGTCCGGCCAGCCGTCGATCACCAAGAGCCACCCGTCCGCTCGCAGGACCCGCAGCATCTCCCGAACCACCGCCTTCGGATGTGGATAATGATGGAAGGAGTTGGCGCACGTGACCGCGTCGAACGAGCCGGTCGCGAACGGAAGGTGCTCGCTGTCGGCCACCGTGAGGCGCACGGAGCCCGGGCTGCCGTTCACCTTGGGGCGCGCCCGGTGGAGCATTGGCTCGCAGAGGTCCAGGCCCACCGTATGCCAGCCCCGCTCGGCGAGGCGAACGGCCAGTTCCCCCGTCCCGCAGCCGATGTCCAGAACGCGGGCGGGTTTACCTGCCGTGGCTTGCTCACACGGTCCCAACTCGTTCAGCAGTTGGCTGTGCGCCGGCTCGAAGAGGAACCGGTTCAACCAGTGCGTGTCATAGGTGGCGGCCCAGTTACAGAACTCGTCGTGGGCCTTCTGTTTGAGCTTGTGTTTCACGGTTCCTTGCTCTCGCCTTCTCCGCCCCGGCACGGGCGGGCCCAAAACCCCGATCGGCGGAGACGGCATGCCCCTCGCCCGATTCTATCGGCCATCCTCGCCGCCATTCTACACCCGAACCGCCGGAAAGCCAACCCCCGAATGTGAATTTGCCGTGAAGCAGCCCGCACCCGGCCACCGTTTCGTGGATTGGCGGTAGGCGGAGGGCTGGCGGCGGCCGGAACGGGGCCTCCACAGGCGCCTTCTGACCACGTGCGCAGCAGTTCTGTTTGTGATGGCCTCACTCGTTCCTGACCCGGGCGGTCGAGGGGTTGGCGGCGGCGGTGACCGCCGACAGGGCCGGGATTTGGCCTTGACCGCGTGGGCCGCTGCCGGTATCATATCGTGCAAAGAAGGCTTCCGGAAAACCGGCAAGCGAGACACAGTGGAGGACAGGGGGCCGGCTCGTCCGAGTGGAGTCTGAGATTTCAGATCTCCGATTTGCGCGGCCCGGCCCGAGACACGAGCGATGCCGACGGTCAAACTTCCTGACGGAAGCGCCCTGGAAGTGGCCGAAGGGACAAGCGTCGCAGAGGTGGCCAACCGGATCGGTTCAGGCCTGGCCCGAGCAGCCGTCGCTGCCAGGCTGAACGGCAAGTTGGTGGATCTGTCGCGCGTGCTCGAATCAGACGGCGAGCACGACGTGGAGATCCTGACCGACAAAAGCGACGAAGCCCTCTCGATTTTGCGCCACTCAACCGCTCACGTGATGGCGGCGGCCGTGCGCCGGCTCTACGGGGATGGTGTGCGCTTCGGCATCGGCCCGGCCATCGAGGACGGCTTCTATTACGACTTCGATCTGCCGGAGCGAATCAGCGACGAGGATTTGACGCGGATCGAAGACGAGATGGCCCGCATCATCGCCGCCGCCGAGCCGTTCGTGCGCGAAGGGGTCCCGACGGCCGAGGCGCACCGCCGGATGCAAAAAGACGGCCAGTGGTGCAAGGTCGAACTGCTGGACGATATCGCGTCGGGGAAACTCGCCCAGGGGGAGCAACTGAAGGACGCTGAAGCCAAGCCGGAGGCGGCCGAAACGGTCACGCTCTACCGGATGGGCGAGTTCGTGGACCTCTGCCGCGGACCGCACTTGCCGGACGCCGGCCGCATCCCCGCCTTCAAACTCCTGAATGTCTCGGGGAGTTACTGGCGCGGCGACTCGACGCGGCCGATGCTCCAGCGCATCTACGGCACCGCGTTCTTCTCGAAAAAGGATCTCCAGGAGCACCTGGCGCAGCGCGAAGAAGCCAAAAAACGGGACCACCGCCGCCTCGGCAAGGACCTCGACCTCTTCAGTTTCCACAATGAGGGGCCGGGCTTTGCGTTCCTCCACCCGAACGGCATGATCCTGCTCGAGGAGATCCTGGGCTTCTGGCGCGAGGTCCACCGCGAGGCGGGCTACGTCGAGGTTCGCACCCCTATGATCCTGAGCGAGGACCTCTGGCACCGAAGCGGCCACTGGGACAACTACCGCGAGGCGATGTATTTCACTCAGATCGACGACCAGTCCTATGCCGTCAAGCCCATGAACTGTCCCGGCGGCCTGCTAATTTACCTCGAGCGTCCGCATTCCTACCGCGAGTTTCCGATGCGCGTGGCGGAGTTGGGTCTGGTGCACCGGCACGAGAAAAGCGGCGTCCTGCACGGGCTATTGCGCGTGCGGCAGTTCACCCAGGACGACGCGCACATCTTCTGTCTGCCGGAACAGTTGCGAGAGGAGATCATCGGCGTCATCGACATCGCGGATCGGATATACCGAACGTTCGGCTTCGACCGGGTCCGGGTCGAACTTTCGACGCGGCCGGAGCATTCCATCGGCACCGACGAAATGTGGGAGCATGCGACGGCGGCGCTGCGCGACGCGCTGGAGGCTCGCAACGTCCCGTACAAGGTCAACGAAGGGGAGGGGGCCTTCTACGCCCCGAAGATCGACTACCACATTCGCGACTGTCTCGGACGCTCATGGCAGTGCGGCACAATTCAGGTGGACTTGGCGATGCCTGAGCGGTTCGGGTTGACCTACGTGGGACCCGACAACGCGGAACATCGGCCCGCGATGATCCACCGGGCCGTCCTCGGCAGCATCGAGCGATTCCTAGGCATCCTGATCGAGCATTACGGGGGAGACTTCCCACTCTGGATGGCGCCGGTTCAGACCATCATCCTCCCGGTCAGCGACCGGTTCAATACCTATGCGGGCAAGGTGACCGATACGCTGCGGGCCGCGCGCCTGCGGGCCGAGGTGGACGGCTCAAGCGACAAGGTCGGCGCGAAAATCCGCCGCGCCAGCGCCCGCAAAATCCCTTACATGCTTGTCGTCGGCGAGAAGGAAGCCGGGGCGGGCTCGGTCAGCGTGCGCGACAAGGCGCTCGGTGACCTCGGCCCGGAGCCGGTCGAGGCGTTTATCCGGCGCGCGAGAGAGGAGATCGAAGCGAGGCGGCTCAGGCCGCACCAGAGTGAGTCCGAAACCCGCGCATCGTAAACGAACCGGAACCCAGGTAAGGAGGCAGGCTTGAAAGAGGCAAGACAGCGGGTCAACGATCAGATCCGTGTTTCGCCGTTGCGAGTAATTGGAGAAAAGGGCGAGCAGTTGGGGATTCTGGAGCGAGACGAAGCGATCAACCTGGCTTCGGAGGCCGGACTGGACCTGGTGGAGGTCGCCCCGAACGATCGACCGCCCGTCTGCCGCATCATGGACTACGGGAAGTTCAAGTACCGCCAGTCCAAGCGGACGCACAAGGGCCGACACCATGAAGTCCACATGAAAGAGATCCGCATCCGGCCCAAAACCCAGGCCCACGACCGGGACTTCAAGATCCAACGGGCCCGGTCCTTCCTCGAAAACGGGGACAAGGTGACGGTCAATATGCTGTTCCGGGCGCGCGAACTGAGCCATCTGGACTATGCGCGGCAGAACATGCTGGCGTTCGTCGAGCAGTTGGCCGACGTCGCGAAGGTCGAGCGCGGGCCCGACCGCCTCGGCCGCCGCATGATCCTCATTCTTACCCCGAAGAAGAGTTCCTGATTTGCCGACCGGATCAGGACCGGAGAACACAGGCCGGGCTCGCCGATCGGCCGTCGGCGGCGGGCTCTTAGGGAGATACAAGCACAGCAAGGAAAGATAAGCAATGCCCAAGATGAAAACCCATAAAGGAATAGCGAAGCGCATGAAACGCACCCGCAAAGGCACCGTCACGCGCAGCCGTGCGAACCGCGGACACCTGATGAGCGGCAAGCGCGGCACGCGTAAGCGCCGCCTGCGAAAGAAAGGCCGCGTGGTCACGAAACAGGCACGAGCGTATGCGCGACTGCTCGGCGGCTGACGCCGGCCCACGCCGAGGAAAACCAGGAGATCCATTATGCCACGAACGCGTAAAGGAGCCGCCAGACGCCGGGCCAGGAAGCGCCTCCTTCGACGAGCCAAAGGCTATTTCGGTGCGCGCAGCAAACTGTATCGGGTCGCCAAGCAATCGGTGATGAAGGGCGACCAGTATGCCTATCGTGACCGGCGACGCAAGAAGCGCGACTTCCGCCGCCTCTGGATCACACGCATCAGCGCCGCGTGCCGACAGCGGGAGATGCCATATAGCCAGTTTGCGGGAGGCCTGAAGAAGGCCGGCATCGAACTGGACCGGAAGGTCCTGGCTGATCTCGCCGTCAACGATCCCAAGGCCTTCGACGCCGTCGTCGGCCGGGCAAAAGCCGCCCTGGAGGAGAAGGGGTGAGCCGACTCGAGGACGTCGATATCCTTCGCAGCGAAGCATTCGCTGAGATCGAGCAGGCACTCGACGCCCGCGCGCTGGAGGCCGTGCGCGTCGAGTGGCTCGGCCGCAAGGCCGGACGCATTACGGCGCTTTTGAAGTCGATTCCGTTGGTCGCGGCGGAGGAGCGGGCGGCCTTCGGAAAGGCCGTCAACACCCTGAAGGCGGATGTGGCGGCACGGTTGGCCGAGCGGGAGTTGGCCCTCGGCGAGCCGTGCGCCGAGCGCCCCGCCGTGGACGTGACGATGCCGGGGCGTCGGCCCCGCCTCGGTCGCATCCATCCGACGCTCCGCGCGATGCAGGAGATGATTGAGATCTTCGGCCGGCTCGGCTTCGAGGTGGCCGAAGGACCCGAGGTCGAGGACGAGTGGCACAACTTCGTCGCGTTGAACATTCCGCCCGAGCACCCCGCACGGGACCCCCTTGATAACTATTATCTGACCGACGACGCCCTGCTTCGGACACAGACCTCCACCGTGCAGATTCGCGTGATGGAAAATCGTCTGCCGCCGGTCCGCATCATCGCGCCGGGCCGCGTGTACCGGCCGGACACGGTGGACGCGGGCCACTCCAACATGTTCTATCAACTCGAGGGGCTGTGGGTTGACAAGGGCGTCACCTTCGCGGACCTCAAGAGCGTTCTCTCGACGTTCGCGCGGGCGTTTTTTGGCCCGGATGTCCGCACGCGGTTCCTGCCAAGTTACTTCCCCTTTACCGAACCGAGCGCGGAACTTTACGTGTCCTGCATACTGTGCGACAGCCGGGGATGCCCCGCCTGCAAACGCACCGGATGGATCGAGATCGCCGGGTGCGGAATGGTGGACCCGAACGTCTTCGAGGCGGTGGGCTACGACCCGGAAGAGGTGACCGGTCTGGCGTTCGGGTTCGGGATCGAGCGTCCCGCGATGCTCAAATACCGGATTAACGACATTCGCCTTCTGTTCGAGAACGATGTGCGGCTTCTGCGGCAGTTCTGAACGCCACGCCGCGCGCCGAGACGTCCCGGGAAGCCCCCCGGGCGGCTCAGAACAATTCTTTCCGCGGCGTGGCAGTGATGGAGGCCTCCGTTGCCGCCTTGTCGCCGACGAGTTCGAGTCGAACTTCACAAGTGGGCTGGTTGTCGTCCGACACCACGAAGGAGTGAACGAATCCGGTAAGCGTGGCCGGTGTGCCGCCGTCCACGGTCAGGGTGAGGTCCCCCCCGTCCTCGCCGTCCCATTCGTAGGCGCGGGTGCTGCCGTCGGGCATCGTGATGGTCACGACCTTGTCGTCGCCGTCCGGCACGCTGAACGAGTCGGCGCGGCGGATATCGCGTGCGATACGGTCGAGCACGCCGCGCACCCGCGCAACAAGGTCGGCCTTCTCGGTGTTGTAGGCGTGGGAAACCTGCGCTGCATGGATGCCCATGGCCGCTGCGGTGACGAGCAGGGCCATCAGCGCCAGCGAGATGAGCATCTCGGCCAACGTGAAGCCGCTCTCACAAGACCGCGTATGCATCGCTCACTCCTCGTAAGAACCGGGGACGCAAGCCAGGACATAGATAGCGACCATCCCGGCCGGTTCCCCCGCCACGTTTGCCTTGTCGATGGTCATTGTCAGATTGCCGCTCACGAGGAAGTTCGAGTCGTTCAGATTCATGACCCCGCCGCGGATTGCCGCGCTGACGTTGCCTGCAAAGTCAAACGAACTGGCGACGATCCAGCCGGAGAGCATACTGGAGTTTCCCCTGAACTTTGTGCTGAAGCCGGGCGCGAGGAGAAACGAGCCGGTCAGTTCGCGCAGGCCGTCGAACTCACTGTCCGGAGGCAGGTTTTCAACCCCCGAACTGGTGACGTTGCCCCCAAAGTGAATCTGGTTTGTTGAAAGGTCTTCGATCTCAGGTTGCTCGGCAACGATGACGCCGCTAATCGTCGCGCTGCCGTTGAACGTCACGACGTTGGGTGACTCGATGTAGAGCACGCCGCTAATCGTCGTGTTCGCGTTGAACGTGGGGTTGGTTCCGGCGGGGATACGGATGTTCGTAAGCGTGTCATCTCCGTCGTCTTTGTCTTTTTTACCTTTGTCCTTACCGCCCCCCGAGTTGCCGGTGTAAATGTTCGTGGCATAAGGTTCGAAGATGCTCACGTCAATTTCAGGCCATGGCAGCTCCATGACGCCGTATATCTGATCGCCCCCTATCGAGGCGCTGTCGGATTTGATGATTTGCGCGTTGAGGTTGGAGACGGCCGCATCACCGGAAACGCTGCTGTGGCCCCCCATGTCAATCGCCTCAATGTGAGAATAGGTGGCCGAGAGGACACTTCCCTCCGCATCCTGGTTGGCGCCTTCAATCTTTCCGTTGCCGGTCATCCGGAGGCGTGACTTGCTGACGACGCCATACTTGGATAGCACCGAAAACGTGTCCACAACGGCCATTCGGTACGAAACCGTGCGTACGGCATTCCCAAAGCGCCCGGTGCTTTGAATCGTGACCGTCGGGCTGGAAAGCACCCCGCCATTTGCCGTCACGGTCGCGTCAATGGTTCCCGAACGCCCCTCTTGGGTAACCATCACCGTCGGAAGGACCGCGCTGTTTGCGTCCCAGGTCAGGTCGGTCGCGTCGGCCATGGAAGAGGCGTCCCAGGCCGCCGCAATGTGGTTGGCTATCGCCTCGTGCAGGTCCTCAATGTCACTCGTGGCAGGGACCTGGAGCCCGCCGAGGTGTCGTTGGCACAAGAGCAGACCCGTCTCGGCCAGCGCGGCCGCCTGACGGCTTTCTATGCGGTTCCTGGCGATGGTTAGGTTGATATCGGCCGACGCGGCGATCGCCACGGCCATCGCCACGAACAGCGCCAGAAAAATCAACGTGAGAAGCAGAGCGACGCCCCTCGCGGCCGGCCTGTCGCTCCCCCGACGGTCCTTCATGGTTCGTCTCCACAATCTCGACCGCGCCGAGATACCAAAGCGTCGGTCGCGGCCCCCTGTTGGTCTGCACCGCTATCATTCACCGTCATCGTCGCCGCCTCCGTCGGCTTCCGTAAAAGGAACACCGGCGAAATCAAAGATATAATACGTCTGGGTGAGGACCGGATTCCCCTTGGCGAAGACTTCCACCGTGAGGCGGGCGACCTGTGCTTCAGCGGCCTCGACTTCCTCGTTGAGGTCGCTCGATGAAACCGGCGTCACGCTGATTCTTTGCGACCAGTTCGATAGATCCTCCGAGACGCCCGTGCTGAGTGAAGCGGGGCTGTAGGTCGTCCCGTCCAGGTCGAGAACGTCGTCAAAGGCCGTCTGAAAGGCCTTATCGCGGATCTCTTCCGCCAGAAACGTCCCTAGCGTGATGTCCTCGCCCCGCTGGGTGACGACCGACTCGTGGCCGAACGAGGCCACCAGGGCGGTGAAGCCGATAGCCAGCAGCGCCGCGCTGACGATCACCTCCGCCAGAGTAAATCCTCGCCGGCCGCGCCCTTGTTGGAGGCTGGCGCTTTGTCGCTTCACGGTTACCGTTCCTTCCCGAATCGGGGCGGCCGTTTGCCGCGCCCTCGTCTTTGATAGGTTACTGGTATATCCCTGGCGGTCAAATGGGGCAGGGGGGTCGCCAAGATTCCGCTTCCTCACGCTGCGGCGGGGACGCGTAACCTCTTTGTGTGCAGTGGGTTAGAGATTTGAGCCAGCCTGCTCGCTCGGGCTCCATCGCCCGATCACAGGCGGAGGTGTTGCGCGCCGTCCCCGAAAAACGGTAGGGTTTCTCCGGGCGCCGAAGATTCGATTCCTCTAATACCCCACTCGAGCAAGCCGGAGGAGTTGTCACAGGAAGCGGGGCGACACCCCTCAAGGCCGCCCCGTTCCGTGCTCTTCAGACTGCCGGCTTTCCAATCTGCCAATTTTTCGCCCCTGGAGCCGATAGATTTTCGCGTGTCGCGCGGCTATTTCACCAACTGGGACATCTTGAAGATGGGCAGGAGGATCGAGGCGGCGATGAACGCGACGACGCCGCCCATCAGGATAATCATCAGCGGCTCGATGGCGGCGGTCACGGCCTTAATCGTTGCCCTCAGTTCGCGGTCGTAGAACTCGCTGACGTTGCTGAGGATCTCGCCCAGGGAGCCGGTTTCCTCGCCGGCGGAGATCATCTGGGCCACACTACTGGGGAAGAGCGGGCTGCGCGAAAGGGTAGGGGAGATGCGCTGCCCTTTCCGCACGCCCGCGTGAACGCGGTGCCAGACCTGGGCGTAGTGCACATTGCCCGAAACCTCGGCCGTGATGGCAATCGTGTCGAGCATCGGCACGCCGGCATTGACAAGTTCCCCCATCGTCCGCAGGCCACGCGACAGGTACAGGGCGTGGCAGAGGTTCTTCAGGATGGGAATCTTGAGTTTCGCGCTGTCCCACCACACTTTGCCGATGTCCGTGCGGAGAAAATACACCGCGCCACTGATAATGGCGGCGGCCGCCACCAGGTGGATATACCAGTAGCCTCGCAGGGAGGAACTCATGGCCATGAGGACCTTCGTGGGCATAGGCAGAATGTCCTCTTTGCCCTCGAACAGGACCATGAATCGCGGCAAAACGAAGGTGAGCATGAAAATCGTGGTGGCGATGGCCAGCACGACGATGATGGTCGGGTAGATCATGGCCCCTTTGACCTGGCGCCGGGTTTCAACCTGTTGGGTGAGGTAGCCTCCGATGCGGTCCAGCATATGCCCGAACGATCCCGACAGTTCGCTGGCGCGGACCATATTGACATAGAGCGGTGAAAAGACCTTCGGGAAGCGCTGAAGGGTCTCGGAGAACTGGCGCCCCGCCTCAACGTCGCGTTTCATCGTCCGGACGATTTGCCCCATCCGGAGGTTCTTCATTTGTTCCCCGATTCCCTCCAGCGCGCTGGTCAGGCCGATGCCCGCTTTGGACATGACCGCCAACTGGCTGGTGAACGCCAGAATGTCTTTCGACCGGACACGCTGACCGAACTGGAGACCGAGAATACCTCGGCCCGGGGCCTGCTCATCTCCGAGACGCATCAGATCGATGATGGTGCCGCCCAGTTCTCGCACTTGCTGGGTGGCCAGCATCAGACTCTCGGCTTTCGTGGTTCCGGTGACCACGTGACCGTCCGCCTCCTTGAGTTGGTATTGGTATGTAGGCATGGCTTCACCTAGGCGGACAGCACTCCTTCAAGCAGTTCGGGTTGCCGGGCGTGGGACAGGGCGTCCTGGCGGCTGATGTGGCCGTTGAAGTACAACCGCTTGAGCGACTCGTCGAACAGTTCCATTCCGAGCGCCCGATTCGTCTCGATAATGTTCGGGATTTCGAAGACGCGGTTCTCCCGAATGCAATTTCTGACCGCAGGGGTGGACACCAGAACTTCCGTGGCCGGAATCATGCCGGGCTCGTCGATACGCGCAAACAGACGCTGACAGACAACGCCTCTCAACGTGTTGGCCAGCATCGATCGGATCTGGTTCTGCTGACCCGCCGGAAAGGTGTCGATGATCCGTTCGACCGTGGATGCGGCATCGTTCGTGTGCAGGGTGGAAAGGACAAGGTGTCCCGTCTCTGCCGCCGTCAGCGCCGTCGAAATCGTTTCCAGATCGCGCATCTCGCCGATTAAAATGACGTCGGGGTCTTGCCGCAGGACGTGTCGCAGCCCCGACCGGAAATCCGGCACGTCCAGGCCGATTTCCCGCTGCTCGACCGTGCACATTCTCGATTCCAGGGAATACTCGACCGGATCCTCGAGTGTGATGACATGGTAGCGGAAGCGGCCGTTCATGTGGTTGATCATCGCCGCCAGGGTCGTCGACTTGCCGCTGCCCGTCTCGCCCGTCACGAGGACCAGACCCTGTGGAAGATTGGCAAAGTCAACGGTCACGTCCGGGAGATTCAACGTCTCCAGCGGCGGCACCTGGGCGGGGATCGCACGAAACGCCAGCGCCGGGGTGCCTCGCTGAAAGTGTGCATTGACGCGAAAACGCGGGCCGCCCGGCAGGTAAACCGAAAAGTCCAGGTCCCGCTGTTGCTCGAGCCGCTCATATTGCCCGTCGGTGAGCAACTCCCGCATGAAGGCGTCGGCCTCGTCTTCCTTGACAGCCGCTTCCCCCTCGACGGGGGCGAGGATGGTGTGAATCCGCAGTATCGGCGGGTGGCCGACGATGATGTGCAGGTCGCTGGCCCCCGCCGCGACGGTTTGTCTCAAGAGCGCCTTAACTCGACTCACGGTTGCGCCTCCGTCACAGCTGACTGCGTGTGGATGTCTTCCGTCACCCGAAGCACCTCTTCGACGGTCGTAATGCCCCGGCGCAGTTTTCGTATCCCGTCGTCGCGCAACGTCAACATGCCACCCTCCTGGCAGTAGCGCCGCAGGTCCGTGACATTCGGGCTCGCTGCGACCAGGTCACGGATCGCATCGTCCAACTCCAGCACTTCGTAGATGCCGCACCGCCCGCTGTAGCCGGTGTTTCGGCAATGGTCGCACTCTTTGCCGCGATACAACTGTTCCACCTCGATCTTGTTCCTTGCGAGCGCCATCTTGACTTCGTCGCTGGGCTCGTAGGGTTCCTTGCAATGCTCGCAGATGCGGCGGACGAGACGTTGGGCCAGCACCGCGTTCACCGATGCACTGATCAGATACGGTTCGACGCCGATGTTGATGAGGCGGGTGATGCTCGACGGCGCGTCATTGGTGTGCAAGGTCGAAAGAACCAAGTGACCGGTCAGAGCGGCCTGGACACTGATCCGAGCCGTCTCCTCGTCACGGACTTCGCCCACCATGATCACATCGGGGTCCTGCCTCAGGAGCGCCCGCAGGGCACTGGCGAAAGTAAACCCGATCCGCTCGTTAATCTGGACCTGGTTCGCAAAGCCCAGGAAGTACTCGACAGGGTCCTCGACGGTGGAGATGTTAATCTCCCCGCCCTTCATCGTCAGCAGGGCCGAGTAAAGGGTCGTCGTCTTGCCCGACCCGGTCGGCCCGGTGACGAGGATGATGCCGTGCGGCCGCCGAACCTGTTCCTTGAAGGTCTTCAGATGGTCTTCCTCGAAACCCAGTTTTTCGAGGCCGATCAGGATGGACCGGTTGTCCAGAACGCGGATGACCGTCTTCTCGCCCTGGGTGGTGGGGAGCGTGCTGACGCGGAAGTCCACATAGCGGTTCCGAACGATGGCGCGGATGCGGCCGTCCTGGGGCAGACGCCGCTCCGAAATGTCCAGGTTGGCCATGATCTTCAGACGCGACATCAGGGCAGGGTGCATGGCCTGCGGCGGGGACATCATCTCGAACAGCACCCCGTCGATGCGGTACCGCACCTTCATCTTCTTTTCACCCGGCTCGACGTGAATATCGCTGGCGCCTTCCTTGACAGCGTTGCAGATCAGGTAGTTGGCCAGGCGGATGATCGGCGATTCGCCCGCCACCTCCGCCAGGTCCGTCATTTCGTCGTCTCCGTCCTGGACGACCTCGACGGCATCGTCCGTGATGTCGCGAATCAGTTCGTCCAGTTCGAAGTCGTCGAAGGCGAGGACCTTTTCGTCAATTGCCTTGGTGATGGCCGATGGGGCGGCCACTGCCAGCCGAACCGGTTGGCCGAGACGGTGGCGGATTTCGTCCATGAGGAACACGTTCGCCGGGTCCGCCGTCGCCACCGTCACCGTGTCTTCGTCCACGTCCATGTCGATGACGAGCACTTTGTGGCGGCGGCAGAAATCGGACGGCAGCATGTCGAGAACGCGCTGGGGAATGTCCAACTCACCGACGTGCACAAACTCCAGACCATACTCGTCCGCCAGGCACGTCATGATCTCCTCTTCCTTGGCGTACTCTTTGCGGACGAGAATCTGGCCCAGCCGCTCGCCCGGGCTGGACTTCTGGAGCGCGAGGCACTCTTCCAGTTGTGCGGCGGTCACGACGCCGCGGCTGACGAGGGTGTCGCCCATACGCCGAGGGCGCGGCTTGGCCTCGGCGAGGGCCGCTGCGCCCTCTCCCGGGGTATCTGGCGCGGCTGCCGCCTTGCCTTCCTGTTTGTCGCTTGCCATCGCCACCCTTAGTTCCTTACATTCGGCTTCTCAAAGAGTGTCAGTTCCACCGTCTCACCTTCGCAAACGAGCACCACGCGGTCGGGCTCAATTCGTTCCACCTGGAACCCGCGGACCTTATCACCCACACCACAGACTTCGCCGGAAACCCGGGCCAGCCGTTTTTCTCCCGCCACGACGATCGAAGTCAGGGTAAGTTGCGCGGCCGCCTCACGGATCTGCTGCCGCTTCAATGCCTCTTCAGCCGCCTGCTTTGCCTCTTCAGCCGCCTGCTCTACCTCTGCCACACGTTCCTCCTGCGCCATGACGACCAGGAAGGGGTTGACGCCGAGGTCTTGGAGCGGGACTTGGCGCCGTCGCACGTAACCGTGGAACTCCTTGACCAGTTCCTCAACGCGGGTTACGGAGACGTCATCCTGCCCAGGGGCCCTGGTTTCCAATTGCTTGAGGACGGACTCAATTTCGCCTAGGCTGCTCGAAGGTTGGGTGGAGAATGCCCCGCTTACCACCGCGCCAGCCGGCTTCGGACTCCCGCCGCGGAGAAACTGAAACGCCACCACCCCGCATCCCAACGCGAGCAGAACAGCCAGAGCCGCTACTTTCTTCTTGTCGTTGAGCCCCAGTTCCCTGCTGTGGCGATGCAGGTCGTGGTCGTTCTTTGCCGTCAGCGGCTCCAGCCCACTGGACGACATCCGATACTGGTTCATGGGTATTTCGTCGGTCATGGCTATTGCTCGAAAAAGATGTCCACCACCAGGTCGGCCTGCACGGTGCCTTCCTGAGTGGGTGATTTTTGAATTTGCATCTCGCGCACTTTAGTGATGCGCGGCAGGCGTTCGAGGCCGAGGAGAAACTCATAGAAACCCTCAAACCGCCCCTCGAGCGCCAGACGGACGGGCTGGACGCTGTATCGCGGCATCCGCTCGGACTTCTCCGTCCGGATGCTGCGCGAGGTCAGCGATTTCAACTCCGCGATGAGCCAGACCTCGCGGACGATCACGTCGATTTCGCGTTTTTCCGGCAGCCGGTTTTCGAAGAACTCAAGCGCTTCTTCGAGCCGCCGGATCTCTCCATGAAGATCGCTGATCCACCTTGTGATGCGCTCGAGTTTCGCCAACTGAGCCCGCCGGCTCTGGATGGCTGCACGATCCGACTCCACGCGCCGCCCGAGCGGCAGGACGACCAAGAGAAGGACGGCCGCCGCAGCAACGGCGACGGCCAGAACCGTGAGCAGAACGCGCGTGGACACTTTCATAAATCACTCCCTGCAATCGGTGCATCAGGTTCGACTGGATCCTGCCCTGGGCTGGTGAAGGATTCCAATATCCTTTTCGCTTCCGCGCTCAGCCAGAAGGACAACTTGAACCGCCGCATCTGCACATCCTCCGCGTAGGGAAACTCCTCACTGAACTGAAGGTTCACGCCCTCGAAGACCGGATCGGTGTTGAGCCGCGAAATCAACTCCGCCACCTCGACGTCCGTGGGCGCCAGCCCGACCAGGGTGAATCGAGTCTGCTTCACCTTCACTGTTGGGACGCGGCCTTTTTTCTTGCCGCCCCGCGTGGCTGCTTGACCGGCCGATTGGCCCTTTTCGGTACTCTCGCCTTCGGGGGGCTTCTCCGTCACCATTTCGACCTCTTCAACCGACATGGTGAAGACCTGGACGCTGGTCCGGAGGGGCAGGGCCTTTGTCACCCGCGCCAGGATGTGGCTTCGGGGAACCCGTTCCAGCAAATCCGCGCTCAGTTCGACCTTGCGGAGCAGTCCTTCCTTGCGCTGCTCCAACTTCTTCAGTTGGTTAATCTGCTGCCCGGCATCGCGATACTGCTGATCGATCAGTCTGCGGAGGCCGGCGACCCCGGCGGCCCGTGCCACGCAAATCGCGCTTATCAACCCCAGCGCCAGAGCCGCCACGGCGGCCAGCCCGAGACAGATAAGGTTCGCCCGGCGGCGGCCTCGCTTTTCCACATGGTCAGCCGGCAAAAAGTTTATGATTCTCATCATTTCGCTTCTCGCCTACTGCGCCTCGAAAAGGCTCAGGCCGAGCGCAACTGCCAGTTCCGGCTCGGCTTCACCAGAATTACCCCTCTCAGCAACGGCGCCCAGCGGATCACCCACTTCGCACGCGATACCCAAGCGAGCGCCCAGGACGCCCACCAGCGGCCGGTCCCGTGCACCCGGGCCGAGAAAGATCAACCGGTCAATGTCGGCGCCGCGCGCCAACGACCCGTGATACCGCATGCACGACTCAATCTGGTCGGTGAAATGTTCTAATGCCGGTCGGATTCGATTGTACACTTGCGCAGGGTCCGGACCTTCCGTCTCGGCCGTCCCCGCGCTCGAGCCGCACCACCGGTCGTGCATCGCGCGGGCCTCCTCGGTCGGGATGTCCTGCGACTTCGCAACCGCCTGGACCACGTTCTCAACGCCGAAGTCGATACCCTTGACGAACGCCGTCTCCTGGCCCCGGATGATGGTCACGTAGGTCGTAAGCGCGCCGAGATGGACGAGCATCAGTCCGCAGGGCCCTCCCGGAGTGTCCGCGCCGTGCGTGACGGCAAACACATAGGGGTAGCCCATTACGCAGGGTTCCACCCCCACGCCCACAACTTGCAGGCCCAGTTTCTCTGTCGCAGCGACGTGCTTCTCGACCACGTCCCGGCGGACGGCTAGGGCAATGACATCCTGCTTGGTTTCGTTGTCTTCGGAGACCGTGCCTGCCACGATGTGCCGAATCACGGCACGCTTCGGATCGAACGGCAACTTGCCTTGCAGTTCCCAGGCCAGGGCGGCGATCAACTCGTCGGGCTGCATCGGCGCCATCCGCACCTGCCGAATCACCAAATGCTCCGCCGGCAAACTGATGACCGCCTCTTTCCCTCGGAAACCGTTCCCGGCGAGTCTTTGGCGGACAAACTCCCGGCCTTCACGGTAGCGCGCCGCCGCCACCTCGGATACCTCATCCCTTTCCACGCCGGTCGCCTCACCGTCCTTGGATGGGGCGGCGATCGGCGGAAACGTGGCACCAGCCTTCGAAACCAGCGCGACCGACCCGTCCGCCTGCTCCAACTGGACCATCTGAACCGACTCCAGGTTCAAGTGGATACCAATGGGCAATAGAATGCGTTTGCGAAGCACCATATGGCCTTCCTCGAGATTGGCGCGCTTCTACCTACTCCATAGACACACGGCCCCCTTTGGTGGAGAGCCTATACAGGGCGCGCTAGGGGTCAAATCTCGCTGCAAGTTCGGCCGAATCCGCGTGCCCGAACCGAAAGGGTCGAGCATAACCCCTTTTCGCACCATGGCTTACACACGTCACAGAGTTTTCTGGGTAGGGGACCCATTACGCGCCTGGGCCGTAGGGGGATGCGCAGCACAGTCGGAATTCACGCGATTTTCTCTGAAAGCGGCCGCAGCCCGCCTTCTGCGGCTGATATCGGCAAACGAGGCCCTCGGGCTTCAACGATTCGGTCCCTTGCGTTCCCGCCTGTTGGCGGTTTTTCAGCCCCGCATTTCGGGCCGACGCTTGGTCGCCCCCGGCCCTCTGAGGTGGGGCAGGGGGGCTCGACCTCCAAAATCCGGATTTGGGGTTGATTCGCCTCCGGCCTTCTGGTACACCCTCCCTCTCGGAGGATCGACGGAAACTCTATACGGTTGGGAGGAGTGCCATGGACGTCAAACTCGACCTTATCAAGGGAAATCCCAAGGGCAAACAGGTGGAGGTCGCACCCGGCACACTCAGCGTCGGACGCGCCGAGGACAGCGACCTCATCATCGCCTCCACCCGCGTCTCCCGACACCACTGCGACATCGTCAACGAGGGCGACACGCTTCTCATCCGCGATAAAGGAAGCGGGAACGGCACCTTCGTCAACCGCAAGAGGATCCAGGAACAAGCGCTGCGCCCCGGTGACGAGGTCCGAATCGGCCCCTTGACGTTTATCGTCGAAATTGGCGGCGTCCGCAAACCGCCCGCCCAGGCGGCCCCCGCACCGAAACCCGAACCCGCCACACGCAAGAGGGCCGCCGCCGCTGAACCCAAGATTCCCGCGCCCGGACCCGCCCGAACCACCGACGACATTGCCTCCAACCTCGAACGCCTCTCCGGTGGCAAAAAGCCTGAAGCAAAGGCCGAGAAACCACCGACGGCCGGGCCGGACGACGGCCGACTCCAAATCTCCGATGAGGATCTCCTCGATTCGGACGCCTGACCTCTTCTGCCTGTTAGGGGCATTCTTCGAACCCCGCGCCTGCCGCGTCTTCCGAACGGCCACCGGACTTCGCGCGCCACCGTGCGAAACCATCCTCTTCAACGTCGTGGAGGCTGCGCGTCGTGTTCCCGAACCATTAGCACTTTTTCGGCCCCCTCCATGGCCCGACCACAACAACGGCCGCAAGGACCGCGTGGACTCCGCAAGCGCTCCCCAGCGCAACATAATATGTATAATGGGAGCATCAAGATAACTCGAAATGAAGTTTGGCGCGATGCGCACCGGAAGGTTTTGCGGCCGAGTTTTCACGGTTTTCCGTCGCGCCATCTCAGTCCTCAACACCATCGGTGACATCCTGAACGACATGAATACTCATGAGAGGCCCCGCTCCGCCGCCCGTCAGGCAAAACTGGATCGCGATCTGGGCGATGTCCGAGATGGCCCACCATGCCGCAACGAATTGCAAAAAATTCTGTCTGGCCGCGTAGCCGCTCACATGGCTCTCGTCGCTTTCGGCCACGACATAGGAGTCGTTTATCAACAGCCGCCAGCGCCATTCGCCCGCCCGAGCAAGGTAGATTTTGCACGTCCGCACGGTCTCTTCGGCGTCGACCGGGGGGCGATCCGAATTCCCTTCGCCGCTATTCATAGCGCCACCACCGGACGATCTTCGCCGCCAAAAGCGCCCCAGCGCAGGCCACGAACGCCAGAATGGAAAGAACGATCCCCTTCCCCGACTCGGCCAAGACCGACGCCCCCGCTCCGCCGAGGGAAAACAACATGCCGAGGCCGCTTATCAGGATCGCCAACTTTACGCCTTTGCCCGTCCGCTGCGTGGTCACATACTGCGGCTTGTCCATGATCCACCCCTCTTTTCTTTCGCCCTTCGCGCAATGAAGGCCGGCCAGGTTTAGAGGTGGAGACGAGCGTGAAGATGCCGTCGCCCCTGGCCGGCCCTCGTTTCGCGTTTTCGTTTATTGGGATTTTCATCTCCACCTCTGCCGGTAGTATCGGCGCTTCGCCGGCAGGAGTCAAGAAAAAAATCCCGATTTTTTTATTATTGTCCGTAAGCCTTGATGGGATAAAGAGTTGTGGCCGGACCGCCTTGTCCTGTCCTGCCCTTCTTACATTCGCCGCACGGCTTCACGCGCCCGTCCGCCACGACAAGTTTCTTGACAGCCTTCCGTTTCTGTGCTATACTCCTATTGCCAAATTGGGAGACATGCCATGAAGAGATCAACTCGATTCATCACTGTGTTGTTGGTGCTTCCGTTGGCCGTCATGGCGGTGGCGTGCGGCGGAACGCCGCCAGCGGCAGAGGTCGTGGAGGCGCGGAAATTTCGGTTGGTGAACGAGGCGGGCGGCAAATTCGAAGCCAAGCCGGACACAACACGAGCCATGGGGGTTGATGCTGACGGCCTCTATGTCCGTGTGCCAGCCGCCGGCAGCCGCAAGGGCGTGATCTTCACGCCGGACGGGGAACTCGGCGTTCACACGAATATGCTGATCAGCGGCATCATGATCGACGATGATGGTCTGGCGATCCTCGCCAACCAGGATAAGGGCATAGATGTTGATGCCAACGGAGTGCGCGTCAAGGTGGACGCGGCGGCCGCGGTCAAAGTAGATGCTGATGGTGTGGGGCTGGCGGACGGCACGGCGGACGGGCAGATGCTCGTCTGGGACCAGACCATAGACAAGGCTTGGAAATTGGTTGCGGCACCGGCGAATCCCGCAACTAAAGATTACGTGCTTATGTTCGACCACGGCGATGGTGCGGTTAAATGGGTTGAAGTAGCGACGTTCTCGTCGCCCTAGCCCCAAAACTCCCACTCGAATTTCCATTCGACCGCCGTGTGCCCCGGCCCCGGCGGCAAGGCTACCAGCCGCATCAGGTGTCCCGCTCGCCCGACGGCGCGGAATGCGAAGCCCGCCGCCGCCACTTTCTGCGTGAAAGTGAAGGCCTCGCTCTTTTCGACCTTCCGACCAGATGTATCCAGAGTATACTCGAATCGCGGTTCCGGTATCGCTTCCGCCAAGCCGCGTGAAATCCTCATACATCCCGTCCCGACACCGTTCTTCTGCGCGTCTATCACCTTGCCCGCCTGGTCCACATAGGGACACCAAAGCGCGTCGCCCGCCTCAACCAACAGGGCGTTGGTCTCAGGCAGCGGAACCATATCCGAATCCACCATCAGCAGATAGCGGGTTGCATCCTCCGCGAGCCACCGTCCAACCTCGCGGTTGCGCATCAAGTCCACGCGCGGAGCCACGCTGCTCGCACGGACCACCGCCCCCATCGCCGCCAGGGCGTTGAGCCACTTGTCCAGAACCGGGTTGCCCCAGTCCCGTGCGTAGCGACACTTCACGACGGTAATCCAGTCGATTTTCATGCTGCCGGTCCTATCCATGCCTCATAAGCGTAAACCTTCCGAACATGCCCGTTCGCATCTAGGCTGATGCCATGAAGACTCGTCAGGTTGGTTTCGTGTCCATACACGTGCGGGCCGACGATGTGGGTAAGGTCTCCAGCAGCAAAGTCCAGATTTACACTGTCCAGTTGGAGAAATACCCCATTGCCGTCAACGGATATGCCTTTGTCCTGGTTGACAAGAATCGCCAGGCCGTCGTCATCAACCATGATGCCGCCGACCGCCATGTTCACATGGGCGCCGAGTTCCCCATCCGGCGTGAAGATCACGCCCTTGCGGCTGCCGGCGGCTGGCACACGGACGTGGAGGCCGCTGGCATCGACGCCCGCGGCCCGCGCCGCGTCGGGTTTGACGGCCACACCATCCACATCCACTACGATACCCGAGTCCGGCTTCGGCTTGACAGCCACTCCGTTGGCATCGAGGACGATCCCAAAGTACGGCTTGACCGCTACGCCATCCGCATCAACGACAATACCTGCGTCTGGTTTGGGCTTGACCGCCAGGTCACCTGCACCGTCGAACTGAAGGCCCCCGTCAGCAGCAAGTTTCGCTCGGACGCCATCGGCGGCTACGTCAATGCCGCGCGTCGCATCTGGTTTAACTTCGATGTTTCCTTCACCACCGAACCGAAGGCCCGCCACCCCATCGTTAATCTTCGCTTCCACGCCGGCGGCGCCGACGGTGATGCCTTTGTCCGTGTTCGGATCCACCATAAGTTGACCGTTGTCGGTCTCCTCATCGAACTTGAGACCGGGTGTAGTATCTTCAAGTTCCACGTGGATCTTGCGGTCGTAGGGCACGGGGTTGTCGAGCACCAAGCCTTTGCCTGCGGTGATTCCCCAGTTCAGCAGCGCCCCCTCGGGGCCGACGAACGCCACCACCTCGCCGTCATAGACCTCGCCGCCTGAGTCCGGAATATCCTCAAAGTAATCGCCAGCCGCCCAGCCGATGAAGTCGTTGACGGCGATACCGCGGTAGCCGATGGGGGTGTTCTTGCCGCGCGGGCCGGTGACCTTGATGAACAGGTCGTCCGATTCTTCGTCCACCCATGACTTATCAAGGAAAGCAAACTTACCACTGACAAAGGTGATGTATCCGTGGGTGTCGAAATCGGTCCATGCCTCGCCCCATGCTGTCCATACGCCCGTGACCTTGAGGCCGTGGATTATCGCCAGTTGCGCCGCGGCCGCGGGATTGGACACGCGCACCACGGCCCACTTCACCTGCGGCCATTCCTCCTCTTCGACCAGTCCTTCGCGCCAGAGAATCTGTGCTGCGCCTGCCACCCCACTTTCCAGGTGCCCCGTTTCGCCGTCGGCCACGTCGGCGAACTGGTGGTTCTCATCCGTGATGTTCACCTGGACCGGCGTCACGCCCATCATCAGGCCGGGAACGATGACGTCCGCCTTGGCGGGCTCGAGGAGGACGACGAACCGGCCCGCATGGTCGGCCGTGGTCGGGACGATGCCCTTCAGGGCCGGCCGGTTCTGGAACTCCTGAAGGTTGTCCGTGGGCGTGAAGATCGGGACATCTATGCCGAGGATCGCAAAGCGATCCTGATCGGCGCCGGAAGTGTTCTTGACGGGGACGACGTTTCGGGACTCGAGCCGGCGAGCGGGGCGCTCCGCGCCTGTTCCCTGCTGGCGGCCGCGGTGGGCCTGGGCCGCCTCCACGAAGGCGTTATAGGCATCGGCCGGGATTCGCAGCCGTTCACCGGGCCGGACCCGCTTCAAGGCCATGACATTTGTTCCCGCCTACAGGCCCAGGACGGAGAAATCTCCATCTTTGTGCACCTTTTCGACATAAGCGGCGATGGGGATCTGAACAAGCGCTTTCGCCGCGTCGTCTTCGGCATCCGCGTAGCGAAACCAGAGATAGTCCCATCCCTTCTTGGAGATTTTGTGCCCGAGGATGTCGGTCATATCGGCGATGTCCATATCTGTCCGGTTCGGTTGGGCGTCGAACTCATAGACGATTTCCAACCCCCCGTCGGCTCTTCGTCCGCCCTCGCGGTGCCCCAGGAATCGGCACTCGCCCGCGGCGAAAGTCATGGTGCGGCCGGTCTGCGTGTCGGTGACAGTGAACTCGGCGACGTTCATCGGCGTGTCGATCAGGGCGTAAAGGGCCGCGATGGTCGGCAGACTTTCATCGGCCGGGTCCCACACCTTCGTGGCCGTCAGCCGCATGACCGGCAGGGGAATGTCCACGCCTTCGACGGAGTCGTCCGTGACGCCGATGGCGCCCTTGTTGTTCGCTGGATCCTTGTCGGGTGGAGAATAATAGCCCAGCGTCTCGAGGCTCTGTGTGATGTGCTGCGTACCGCCGGTCGTATCGACGGAGAGGACCACGTCGCCGATCTCCGTCTGGATCGGCGCGGACCCGGACGGCTGGGCGTACTCGACAATTCCCTCCCAGATGCAGGCCGGCTCGTCGCCGGCGTCCACGTGGACAGGCTCGACGCGGGCGCGCTCGCGCACCAGACCGTCGTAGGCGGCGGGCACGTCCCCGCTGGCGAGGAGCGCGGTCCGCGCGGCGGCGCCGTCGGCCGTGCCGCGGATGATAAAGCGCATCTCCGCCCGATCTTCCCCGCGGGTGCGGCTGTCGGGTTTTTCGCTTACCGTGATCGGCATGGTCTATCCTCCCCCGGACTGCGCTCCGGGGGATTACCCCACGGATTGCAATCCATGGGCTTTTCTATTCGAAGACCAGTCCGCCATCCTCCGCCATGTCGACGAGGCGCTTCGTGTTCTTGGCGGTTGCCTTCGCCGCGTTGGTCAGGGCGTCGCCCAGGCCGAGCGCCTCGGCCGCAAACGGGCTGAAGGTCCCCCGGACCCGGACGGTCCGCTCCACAGCCTCGCCCACACCCTCGCCGATGTTTTTCAGCAGATCCGCAATGTTGGGCACGGGCGGCGCCCCCGGCGGTTCTTCCTCCCCCCACAGCGGCCGTTCCGCCAGCTCGCGTGCCTGGGCTGCATCTCTGACCGCCGTCTCCCACGCGGCTTCGGCGTCGGCGAGTTCCTTTTCCGCTGCGGCCAGGGCCTTGCCGTGTGCAGCTGCGTGTTTGCGGCGGGCGGCGGCGGCCTTTTCGGCGGCGTCGATGAGGGCCTTCTCTTTTTCGTCCTCGATTCCCAAAAGGGTTTTTTGCAGGTCTTCCTCGGCGTCAACGAGTTTTTTATCCGTCTCGCCGACGATCTCTGCGCGCCTGGCTTTCCAACGCTCAAAAATTTCTGTTTTGCCGGCCGCATACTCTTCCGGTGTGATTTCGCCGCGCCCCCTGCGTGCCTTCAGTTCGGCGGCCTCGCGCCGAGCGGCCGCTCGGCCCACGGTCTCGTGAAGTTTGAGTTTGACAAGGCCCGCGCCGACGGCGCCGATGGTCGAGAAAAGCGCCTTCATCTCGGCTGCAACCGTGGCGATTTTTGCTCTGACCTGGGTCCAAAGCGCCAGGAAGCCGTAGAAGGCGTCCGTCGCCGTGTCGAGAAATGACTTCTTCCAATCGAGCCAGGTCGTCTCCAGCCAGTGGGTCCCTTTCTGCCAGGCCACCTTGAGACTCGCCCAGAGAACTCTGGCCGCCAGCCGGAAGTCGCCTGCGGCCAGGGCGTCCTTGATGCCCTGAAAAGACTTCAGAGCGAAGTCCTTCAGTTCCCCAAACTTCTCGCTGAGCCAGGCCAGGGCCTTTCCGCCCGCGCCGCTCGCCCACAGGAGGTAGGCGCCGAGACCGACGACGGCAATCGAGACGAGGCCGAGGGCCGCCACAACGAGCCCGAGGGGCGAGAGAAGTGCCCCCAGGGCTGTGACAACCGCGCCGAGTATTATCCCAAACCCCATAATCCCGAAGCCGACGCCGGAAATGATCGTCCCCAGGATGACCAGTCCGGCCCCGAGGGCCCCGACGATGAGGACGCCTTTTGCCAGTGTGCGAATCAGCTCCTTATTCTTGGAAACCCAGTCGGCGACTCTTGTTCCCCACTCCGTGATGGCCTTCGCCGCCCGTTTCAGCGGCTCCGCCAGGGCCTCGCCGATCGTCGACAGGATCAAGAGGCCCGCCTGCTTCGCCTGGCGGCCGAAGCGGCCCAGCGTAAAGGCCATCCTCTGATAGGCCTCCTCGGCCGCGCCGGTCCTCGCCGCCATCGCGGCAAGGTTTTCATCGAGCAGTGCGATGTTGCCGGCGAGAATGACCACGCCCAGAGCGGCCCGTTTGGGAATGCCCGCGGCAATGATTGCTTCGAGGTCGGCGCCCTCGAACTTTCGGATGAACGACATCAGGTCGAGCCCCGCCTCGGCGGCCTCGAATATCGCCTGCCTGAGGGCGGTCATTGCCCGGGCGGGCTCCTCAACGGTAATGACCGTCGCGATGGCCGCCGCCAACTCTTCGAGCGACAGTCCGGCAGCGCGGGCGGCCGGCGCGACCGAGCCGATGTGCTCGGCCAGTTCCGGATAGGTCACCACGCCTCGCTGGACGATCTTGAACAGGAGGTCGCTTATGTCCGCCGCCGCCTCCGCATCCACGTTGTAAGCCTTCAGGACGCGGACCACTGCCTTGACGGATGTGGCCGTATCGGTCATGCCGCCGGCGGCCGCCTTCAGGGCGACGCGAAGGACGCCCAGCGCCTTTTCCGGCGCAACCGTGGCCGACAGGAGATCGTAGAGGCCCTTGGCGATGGTCTCGGTCCCTTCGCCGAATTCGACGCTCATGCGGCGGACGGCTTTCGTGTAGGCGGGCATGTATTTTTCGGCCTGGTCGCCGAGCATCGTCGAGACGTTGGCCATCTGCTCTTCGAAGGAGGCGAAGACCTTCGCGGCAACGACAAACGGCACCGCCATACCTGCGGCGGCGGCGAAGAGCCGAAGGCCCGCGGTCCGGACCGACGCCCCGATGGCCATGACCTGAGCCCCGAACGCCTTGAGTTTTGCACTGGCCGCCCTCAGACCCCGCGACAGACGGTCCCGGACGCCCAGTTCGACGTAAGCCTTGCCGGCACGAATGCCGCCGGGAGTCGCCATGTCACGCCCTCCTTACCGAGTCTCGCCACAGGCTCGGGAACTTCGGCAGTTCCTGCGCCAGAGCCGGTCCCATGAACGGCCGGGCGGCGACGCGCCGACGGCGGCCCCGGATCCGGGCCGTGCCGCCGCGCTCGAGGACGTCCGCGCCCGGGCGTCGCCCGAACCTGAGGGGCCCGACGACCACCGAGTCCGCCGCCCGGTCGTAACCGAAGTAGATGAGCCGCTTCAGAGGCGACGGCCGCATGTGCAGAAGCGGCGGCCGGCCGGGCCTGCTTCTCCGCTCGGGCCGGCGGGGTTTTCGCCGGCCCCGGCGTTCGGCCTTGCGGATGCGAATGGCATAGATCTCGCGCTCCTCGGCCGACATTTCCGCGAGCGTTTTCTGCGGCGCGGACTTCAAGGAGGACTTCGCGGCTGTCCGGATGAACGCCCCGGCCTTCGACATCACCTGCCGCTTGGCCTTATCCGCCGCGTGCAGAACGGGACGGCGATCGAAGAACATCGAAAAGGTCATGTTCAACCCGCCTGCAGGCACGTCATCCTCCTTCTATTCTCCCCCGGACTGCGCTCCGGGGGATAACCAATGTCCCCTCGCGGTGCGAGGGGCTAGTCCCCCCCCTGGTGCGCCAGGACCGCCCACACGCGGCGATCCCCCCCTTGGCCGTGGGACTGGACCCCTTCGGCGGAGATCGCCTCATTCCTCCAGTTTCCCAGCCAGGACCTCCAAGACCGCCTTCGGGTCCGCCGCCAAGAGTTTCCGAAGATCCGCGAGCACTTCGCTCATCTGGGCGACGTTGACCTCGGCCTTGCCGGCCTCCTCTTCGCAGAGACGTTTGACGAGGCCCGCAAAATCAAGGGCTTCCGTCGCCCCCTGACGACAGACGGCCTTGGCGAGTCGCCACAGCCCGCCGTCGGCGGGCGTAATCAGAATGTACCTTCGAGCCATTGCTCACACCCCTTCTCTTGTCTTGGCCTCGCCGATGGTCGCCTTGACCCCCGGATCGTCGCGGCTGGCGAGTGCAACCGCCGTCTTGACTTCTCCAGCATGGTCGGACTTCTCAACGGCCCGCGCCACCAGACGCAACGACAGGTCGGTTTTCCAGTAGCGCCAACCCAGGTAGCCCGCAGCAGCAAGCGCCGCGAGGGCGGCAATCCAATAGACCCACGGTGCCGTCTCGGCGACGACGGCCAAGCCAATCAAGAGCACGCCGACCCCGACCAGCGGCAAGGCCGCCTTGGCACTTTTCGTCAAAATCCCGAGCACCGCGCCGGCAATGACCGCCAGACCACCCAGAACGCCGAGCGCTAGTGGCGTCTGAAGCGCCTTGGCAAAAGCGTTCTTGACGCCCAGTGCCGTCCCGCCGGCCTTCCCCGTCATTCCGTTGATGGACACTTCCGGCACGGTAGAATCGAAATCCGCCGCCCCGCCATCCTGTTTGACGGCGACGCTCGGCCCGACGGCCTTGGCGCTTTTGCGCGACCATATCGGCGCACCAGTCTCGTCTTGGCCGCTATAAACCTCCGAGTTCAGTTCGACGCTGGCGGGTGTGGTCCGGGTTGAGTCTTTGAGCCAGAGGCACCCGCCCGCCAAAACGAGTACTGCCACCGCCAGAAGAACTGCCGCCGCGCATTTCATTTTCCGTCCCCTTTTTTCCCCCGCCTGTTGGAAGCGGCCTTTGACCGCACAAAAACCTGTTTCAGGATGCCGATGTTCTCCTTCGTCAGCCGCAGACCGCCTTTGCGCCGTCCCGTCTGGAACGGATGAAAATCTTTCGGCTGGAGCGTGCGCCCCTTCTTTCGGAACGGGCTGATGTTCGCCAGGTGCGCCATCAGCGACGCCGTATGGTTCCACCGTTCCCGCGAGCATCCTTCCGCCATCCACACCAGTTCCCGCAGCGTCAGCGGTCCGGGGGCGACTCCGCAGACCCCGGCGCACTCGAAGACGAGTCGCCAGCCGTCCGGAGGTTTTCCTCTTCGAACTTCTTTTCCGCCGCCGCGATCATCTTTTCCGGATCGAGGGCCTCGATCTTCTCTTCCGCGACCGCCAGCGCCGCCTCGACGAGCGCGAGCTGCTTCTCGATGGCCCTCGCCTCGGCCGCGTTCGGGCGCCGCCTCAGGCTCCGGAAAAAATCCGCGAGTTCCCTCCAGAACGCCTCGTGGGCCGCGGCGATTGCCTCGCCGCCCAGGGCCCGGCCGAACTCCTCGTCCGAGACGCCGGCCTCGTCGGCCTGCGGCTTCACCAGGGCGTAGATGACGTCCACGAGGAGCAGCAGATCGTCCTCGAGATCCGTCATAAGGGGGACCTCGCCTCCCGCCTTGCGCGGCTCGATGATGCGCGCGAGGTTCACGTCCACCAGGTCGCGCACCCGCCGCACCGCATCCACCGTGATCGCGATGGTCCAGGTCCGGCCCGCGCTGTCGAGAAACGTTTTCATGGCCTGCTCCCTTTCCCCGCCCCATTGCATTGGGGCAGATGTTCGTTGATCCGCCGCCATCCTACGCCAGCTCAGGCGTAGGCGCCGCTGATCCATTCCGGCGCGTTGTCGGCCGGGGCCGGCTTCAGCGTCACGGCGACGGTGATGCCTTCCTCGAGCGGCTCAGACCGCGTGAACGTCGCCACCCGCATGGTCGCCCGGAGTCCCTGGCTCTCGGCATCGTCGATGGCGCCGGACATGGCGGCTATCTCCAGGGTCGTCTTATCAAAGAACGCCTCCTGGAGGGCGGTGAACCCATCATCCTCGGTGTCCCAGACCATCTCGAAGTCGACGCTCGCATCCTTCAGGGTCCCGAGCGTCGCCCGCCAGCCCGCATTCGCCCGGGTCGTGAGATCCGCCTCACCCTCTTCCAGGTTCAGCGTCACGTCCCGCACGTTGGTGATCTCCTCCCAGTCGGGAACCGCGTAGGTCCCCTTGTTCCGGTAGAGTTTTGCATCCATTCCCAGTTTTTCCATCAGACTGTCTCCCTTTGCCAGAGTTCCACAAGTCGCCGGCGGTTCTGGTCCCGCCCGACCTTGACAGACGCTGTCACTTTGGCGCCGCGCGGCGCCCAAGATTTCACCACATCCGGCGTGATCCCCGCGTGCATCCCCGTCGTCTTCCAGTCCAGCGGCACGCTGAGGAGCAGCCTCGGCGCGACCCTGAGCGCCTCGGCGAACGCCGCCCTTTGCCGCCGGACGCATTGCTCTTTGTCCGGCAACGCCGCCATGACCCGGCGATAGAATCGGGCGTTGTCGCCGCCAAGATGCTCGAGCACTTGCAAGGCCACGACCACGTCGTAAGCATCGTCGGGGAGCGGCCAGGGCACCGCCCCGGCATCGTGCCCGAAAGTCAGCGGCCGCCGGCCCCAGTTCCAGATGTCCATGATGTCGCAACCGCGCACGAGCGAGAGGCTTCCGGGTCCGATCTCCAGCACCCTCGTGACACCCGGGATCTCGCGGAAAATCCGGCACGCGACCGCCAGATAATTTTCCCACCGCCCTTTCCAGTACGGATTCAAGGCCGCCTCGCGCTCCACATCGAGTTGCGTGATAGTCCTCAATTTCACGTGAGTCGTCATGCCGGAACCTCTTCCTTCGCGGGCACTTTCCACGTCCAGATCGTCCCCTCGATCTTCCGGCCGGGCAGGAGTTCGTCCACGGCCTTTACGACGCTGGCCCATCGGGGGGAATGGTAGTCGTCGCCCGCCAGCACGCCGCCCGGCTTCACCACCGATCGCCACGCCAGGATGTCCCGCTTGACCGATTCGTAGTCGTGCGATCCGTCGATGAAAACCATGTCGGCGCTCGCCGGCGCGAACGTCCGGGCGACGGCGGTCGATTCGCCGGTATGAGTACGAACTACTTTATGGACGTTTGCCGACATGATATTCCGCAAGAACTCCGTCTTGAAGTCTATGCCCTGGAGGGCCGGCTCGGTCCGGAAGGCCGGCTCGTCGCTCCCCTTGAACCAATCGACGGCATGAATCTGAATGAACTTGCCGGTTCCTGGACTACCGGCATAACTACGCACGGCCTGGATCGCCTGGGCCAGGTAGATCGTCGATTTTCCGAGCAGACACCCCACCTCGATAAAGACGGCCGGGTCCGGCGCCTCGGCCACCATGCGGTCGTAAAAGGCCCGCTGAGCGCGGCTGAAGTATCCGAACACCTTATCGCTCGTCAGCCGCAGGGCCCGTTTCGAGTAGCGCTGACACACCTCCGTGCGGCTTGCCCCATGCCCGGCCCCGTAAAGGATGACGCTGCCCGCCGTTTTCCGCGTGCCGGCGTAGGTCTCCGGCAGGTGGGCGAATCGGCAGTCCGGCCGCGCCGCCTCGAACTCCCGCCAGGTCCGCTCGAGGTACTGGTGGTCCGAGATGTCCTCGCTCGTCGAAGAGTCGCACTTGGCCTTCCAGGACCTCACGAAATCCAGGGCCGCCGGCGTGTAATTGAAATAGAGCACGAATGCCCGAACGCGAAGCGGCGGATCGTTCCGCGGGGATCCCTCGAACGGCACCGCGGCCACATCGCAATCGAGGGCGTCCACGGCCGTCGGCACGCTTATAAGATCGCTATCGGCATCGATCCACAGGACCGGCCGCTTGCGCTGTTCGAGGACCTCCAGGATGTGACTCGGCTTCATGTCGCAGTTGCGGATCCAATTGGCACCCGGCGGTCGCGGCCGGATGTCGTATTCGATGCCGAGGGCACCGCACCTTTTCTGGAGCGTCCGCGCGGCCTGCTTGTAGAACGTGCCCTCCTGGTCGGACCAGAAAGAAGTCACGAGCGTCTTGAGTTTGAGCCGCCTGCCCATGCCCTTCGGCCCTCCGTCTCGCTGCGTGGATCTGAGATACCCGCATCCCGAGACGTGGTTCGAGAGAATGAAGATCCTTCCGTTCCATTGCGCCGGCGTCGGCCAGTTCGGGACGTAGTTGTACCCATAGTCCAGGAAATGGACCCGGATGCTCCGATGCGCCGGTATCCTGACGAGACGCATGGCCGCCTGAAGATTCCGTTCGTGGGCCTTCCCGGGATGGGCCTTGCAAAATGCCGCCGTGATCCTGAGCAGACGCCGCGCGGCAGGGTTCGCGTAAATCGTCCCGGTCCGCACGCGGTCGTTGTGCGGATGCGAGACGGCGAAATCGAACGGCGGATCGTCGAACATATCCAGCGGTCCGACGATCTCGGAATCGGCGTCGAGCCAGAGAACGGGCCGGGGATCGTGTCGCTTGGCCGCCTCGAACATATACACGCCTTTATGGGCCGCGCGCGCATGCCACGAACCCACACGCGAGAGGTCCACCTCGTTGATTTCGTGATCCAGCCCGAACTTCTCGCACGAGGCGCGGAGAGTCTTCGCCCACTCCGCGTATTCGTTGTCGGGCGTGTAGAACGAGATGACCATAGGCATCGTCATTCGACTCTACTCCTCTTCCGGTTCGGCCATCACGTCGGCAAGCGCCAACAGTTTGCCGGCGGCGGGAGTGAAGATCCCGCCGGAGGCAAAGACGGCCTGAAAGTCATAAAGATATTCTCCGGGCGCATCCAGTTCGGCCGTGTCCCCGCTCGCCACATCGGCGGAGAGCACCAGGGTCGTCCCGTCCATTTCCGCCGACGCCTCGACCGTGAAGATTGCCGGTTGTCCCTCGCGTCTCGGGCCGACGCTGAACGTAAGAACCGTTCCCTCGGCCGTCAGGTCCGGGCCGGCGTAGTTCGGAACATCGAGTTTCAGTTTTGTATCGTCCACTTCCAAGTAGGAATCGCCGCGCATGAGCGTAATCGTTCCGTCGGCCGCAACCGGCGTCCGCACGCGAACATTCCCGGCCGTGATGAGGTCCGTCTTGGTCTTGATATTCTGCAATTGTCCGTCCTCCGCCGTCGTCTTGTCGCCAGCCACGCCCAGAGCGTCGCGGATCTGCCCGCGCTCGCCCGCCGTCCAATCTCGCTCCGCAAGGCTTTCCCACGATTCTTCGCCGTGCGCCGCCGCCAGGACTTCTGCGGTCTCGGCCGCGTTCGCCTCCGGCGTCGGAATGTCGTCGGGCCGGGTGGCTTCGTCGGCGCTCGCCTTCGCCGCATCCGCGCTGGCTTTCGCCGCGTCCACCTTGCCGTCAGTCGTCGCGTGGGCCGTCGTCACGTCCGAGGGGCGCGACGCCTCATCCGCGCTGGCCTTCGCCGCGTCGGCGCTCGCCTTCGCCGCGTCCACCTTGCCGTCTGTCGTCGCGTGGGCCGTTGTGACGTCCGAGGGGCGCGACGCCGCGTCCGCCGAGGCTTTGGCCGCGTCCACCTTGCCGTCAGTCGTCGCATGGGCGGTCGCGACCGCGCCATCCTGCTCCGGCGACCCCAGGCCTCCAATGAGGCCGTCTGTCATACCGTGGGCACCTGTCACGTCAGCGGGCGTGGCGCGGCTCGATACGTCCGCATCCAGGCGGGCCGCCCGTTCCGCAGTGAGGCGCGCCTCAAGGGCGGCCGTGTCGGCCAGGATGGATGCGCCGGGCGGAACGTGGATAATCGTGCCAGAGGTCTTAGCTGGGTCAAACACACTGCCGAAAACGAAGACACTGCCATTATCTGCTTGCACCAAGTCCATCGGGGCAGCTCCAGCGGTATCCACGTGAACATCGCTCAAGATAATGCGACCTCTGGCCTCTTGAGCACCTACGTTTGACACTGTTGCTCCGGATACCTCAAGTGAACCCCGCACCATGGAAATAAAGGCGTCCGAGCCTCCTATTCCGGCAAGGCCGTGAGCGTATTGGCCACCGCAGGAAGAGGGCCCTATCACAACAATGCGCGTGTCGTAAAGAACAATACTTGCGTTGCGCGAAATTATCGTCACACCATCATACTTAGTTTCGATAAGACAGTCGCGCATGACAAGATCACATCGGGTACCCGGGTCGGGCTCTTCTCGAATGTAAACGCCGTCGGCGTCGGCAATCAAACGCACCCGGTCGGCCCAAGCATGGAGGAAGCGGGCCTGGGTCGGCGCGCCGGCACTCGCCTTTCGGTATCCCAACGCGGCCTGATATACCCCAGCACCAGCAATCCCCTGAATTGTCAGATCGGCTATCCGAGATCCCGTGCCCGGCTTTACGATACATCCAAGTGTGCTCAACACCGCCGTGCTTGTAATAAGCGTCGCGTCGATGCCTTTACCTTGTAAGTTGACGCCGTCAGGTAATTCGATCACAGCGGCCCCCAGAGCGAAAATCCCAGGACCCGTACAAATCGTGTCGCCTGAGGCTGCTACCGCTATTGCAGCGTCGATTGTCAGAAAGGCAGTTTGCCACGACCGGCCGTCGTGCTCCGTGTCGTGGCCGTAGGTCGCATCCACAAACCAAGTGTTCGGCACGTCATCCACATCTGTATTCAGGCGAGCGTCCACATCGACCGTCGTATCGGTCGCTTCGGTGGAGTGAAGATGCAGCGTCACCGTCCCCCGAATGTCCTCGGGCACGCGAAAGGCCATTCGCTTCACCCGTCCGGCGTCGGTCGCGTCGCTCTCGAAGACCCAGTCGGTTGAGAACACGTGCTCGCCGTCCGTCTTGACGGTCAGCGTGAGCGTCCGTGTCTTGCTTGCGGCGAGAGCCGATACGCGGACGATGCCTTTCAGTGCCCACTCCGCCAGGCTGGTCGGCAGCGCCTTCGTGAGGACCAGGAGTCCATCAGCGGGCGTAATGTCAACACCCGTTAGAGTTTCCCTATCGAGCCGGCTCATACGCAACCTCCCGCCACTTCCACCGTTTCGCCCGGCCCCCTCGAACCAGCCCGCTCGCCTTCCTGAAACCGCGTGATCGGGAAGTCGGCCGAGTAGCGCTCAATGTTAGACACCCGAACCTCGTCCAGGACGCCGTAGAAGTCATTAGCGGCAGCACCATCATAGTTCCGCCCCAGGCGAAGTGTGGTAGGTGAGAAGCCTACGAGCCCTGACCAAGATGTCCCCACATATCTCTTTCCATTCACAATCACCGCAACCTGCTTTTGCGGATCGCAGCAGAAAGTGACGGCAACGTGAAACGGTTTTGGACTGTCGAACAGGGCTTCGATTGAACCGTCGTTCGGTTGCCAGTAGATCGAGCGGTTCGCGGCGTTTCTGTCCACAAAATATACGCCGATGCGCGCACTTGTTGGATCGCTACGCCGGAGGAATATGGCCAGTCGACTTGCTCCCGCTTCAAACCAGCAGACCGGATAATGATAGGTGGTATCCGGGGTGGTGAAGTTTCGAATCCAGCACTCGAGTGTGCCCGCCATCCGTGCACCGCCATCAAGCGCGACGTTCATGTAGTCACGTTCGGCATCGCCGAAGCGCCAGCCGTCGCTCTCAGGAGTAGGGGTAGCGCCAAGGTTGGTGAAGTCCGGCCCGACGATGCTCTTTCCCCGCAGCCAACCGCTGTCGGCGCGCGCAAGGAGCAACGTATCGGCATCCGTCGCGCCCGGATAGACGCTGAATGACTGCACTAAAGATCCTCCGCGAGGAACGGAAACAGGCACAAAAAGACCCACATCAGAATCCGTTTCATAGTCAACTGCTCCGCTTACTTACGTGCGCGGCTCGTCACCCTTGAACTTTTCACGCGGAAGGCACGACCCTATACGTCAGGGTCACGCCGCTCGTGAACTGCCTGAGTTCGTCCAGGTGCTGCGGGCTGTAAATCGGATCCCGCCCCGAATGTTTCCATGCGGCCAACGGGTACGACGCCAGCCGCCGCATTTTGAAAAAATCGGCGATCTCCTCCACCAGGTTCATCAGGGCGTCGATCGTCGCCTCGTCGTCGGCCGGCTCGGCGAGTTTCCGCATGACCGCCACATCGATCTCGACCGTCTCGACCGTCCGTCCGCGGTCCAGCACCTCCGCCGCCCAGGATTTCGGCACGACGAAAACGGCCACCGGATCGTCCGGTCCCGCCTCGCTGAGGGTCGCGCGGGGCCGCCAACGGCGCTCGACCGAAATCTCTTTAGAGAACGTCCCTTCCGCGAGTTCCCCGGCCACCGCATCGGCCACGTCCGCGATGATCGACATGTCATCTCGTCCCCAGGACAGCCACGATGGCAATCACGATCGAGATCATGGCCGTTAACATCGCGCCCAGCGCGGCCAGCGTAACGGCCCAATGGTGTGACAGATGATTCGACATGCACCGATCGAGTTTGGCGACGCGCTCGTCGATTCGGATCAACAAGTCGTGATCTTTGGGTTCGGGCATCAGGGCTCCCCGGCAAGTTGTTTCGTGTGCACCCTCAAAAGCGTCCCGGCCGGCCCCGCCACCTGAAATTCCTTCTGCCCCGGCGGCGCCGTCACCTCGTATTCGCAACCGTCGGCGTCGATCAGGCGGTCTCCGGGCTCCGGCGCGTCCAGTTCGTCGAGATCGGCGGCCTCCAGAAGCCAGTCCCACGATTCATAGACCACGAGGATGCCGGTCCCGTCGTCCACCTCGCCCGCGCGGAAGGACCGCCAGGCCGTGATCGCAAGTTCGGCCGCGCCGCGGCGATAAAAGATGTTTCGCCCTTCCGCACCCTTCATCGCCGCGGCCAAGGCCCCGGTGGCGTAATCGAAGACACCCATAACATCGCCCTCCGTCGGCTTTTACCGCCTACAGGAGGACTTCGAGCGTCACGCTCTTTGCCGAGGCATCTTTGTCCGCATCGGCCGTGACCGCCACGCGGACGTACTGCTCGGCGTCGGTCGGCAGAGCGAACCGCCGCGTCGCGGCTGCGGCGCCGGCTCCATCGGCGCCCGTCTGGACAAGGGCGCTCGGGATGATGTCTGTCGGGTAGAGGAACAGGGAATCGGAATCCGTCTGGACCTCATACGTCACGGTTTCACCGTCCCCGAGTTCGCCGACCGCCAGCGCCGGGGCCGAAATGAGAAGGTCCATCCCGGCCACCTTTTCACCGGCGCCGAGGTCGATGCCGTCCGTATAGACGGTCTCGGCCGTCTCCGGCAGGGCTTTCGTGTCTTTGAGGAGAGTATCCCGGATTTCGCGCGCCATTGGAGATTCCTTTCGTTCGTTTGCGGCCGCTTTCTGGAGGCCGTGCTTTTTTGACTTCCCCCCGATTGCAATCGGGGGGTTGTCGTTCGTCAGGTCTGGCCGTGCGGCCCCGCTGGCCGCACGGCCCCAGACCTGAACGCTTACAGGGTCAAGCCTTCGGTCGAGAGGATCGCATCCGTCGGGGCGATCGGCACGCCGAACGCCTCGGCCGGGAACGGCGCCGGGGCGCCCGTCGCGTTCGTCGCCGTGCGGCTGTCCTGGAGTTGCCGCAGGCTCCGCCGGTTCATCAGGAGCACGTCGGGCCTGAGGCCGGCCGGGAACTTCGACAGGAGATCGGCGATCATGTCGTCGGTCAGCGTCTTGCCGCTGTCGGCCGTCAACTTCTTGATGCGGGCGATCGACAGGAGGCTCGCCACCTGGAGGCCCGGCCGCGCGAGGATCTCCTGGATGTAGGCGGTGAACTTATTCGTCCCGCCCGCGTCCAGGATCGATTCCTCCCGCACGTCCGCGAGGGCGAGTTGGCCGTTCAGGCCCCACACCCACTGGACGTTCTTCGGGCCCCAACGCACGCCCCACACGCTCGAGCCGGTGGCGGCCGTTGTCCCGCCCGCGTCCACAACCATGTTCGCCGCGTCGTAGGCCGCCAGGAGGCCGGGGTAGCCCTTCGCGTTGCCGCCCGTCCCGCGCCCGTAGTAGAACTGGGCGCAGAGGTCTTGCATCGCGGCCTCGAGGATCGCCTGGCCCTCGAGCGCGATGTAGGCCTCGGCGCCGTCCTCGTAGGCGTCGGCGACGGCCTTGTCGCATTCCCACCTCGGGTTGAGGATGAACGCCTCGACCAGGCGGTTGATGTACGTCCCTTTCGTCGGCGCGACGCCCTCGTTCGCGTCGCGGAACGCCGTTCCGGTCGGCACGGCCGTCCGGACGAGGGTCTTGTAGTTCAGACCCTTGATCGTCCTCGCCGGGCCGAGTAAGAGTTCCGGATGGGTCTTGGCGGCCTCGTCGATGAGACCGACCACGGCGTCCGACCCGCTCGCCCTGGCGATGTCCAACAGCGTTGGCAGAGCCATTTGCTATCCTTTCCTGTTCGACCGCGGTTTACGGGCAGGCTATTCGATGCCTTGCCCGCGGCCCGGCGGTCAGTTGTCCTTCTTCTGGAACTTGATCCCAGCGGCGACCTTCGCCGCGTTTTCTCCGATCTTCCCGGACAGGCCGGTAACATCCGGCCCGTCTTCCGCCCCATCCGCCACGAACGTCACCGGAGCCTCTTCACCGCGCGCCGCCCGCGCCGCCTTGGCGAGCCGCTCGATCTCCTTGGCCTGTCGCGCGTTCTCCGCCACCAGGGCCTCGACGTGAAGCGCCTGGGCCTCGTCGAACGTCCGGCCGTCGGCGAACCACTCGCCGCCCTTCGCGCCGAACGCCTCGACGAACCTCTTACACTCGGCCCGCGCCTGGGCTGCGGCATCGGTTTCCGGTCCTGCAACCGGCGGCGTCTCTGATTCCGGCTCCGGTTCCGGCTCCGGTTCCGGCTCCGATTCCGGCTCCGGTTCTTCCGCCGGCGCCACCGGCGGATCGGCCGCGGGTTCGGGGGCGGGCGCGGGAGGCGGTTCCTCGCCTTCCGCTGCGGCCGGCACTATGCCTTCAACGGCCGCAGGTGGCGCGGCCTCCGGCTCTACTACCGTCTCGGCGTCAACGACCGGCGTTTCAGAACCACCGGCCTCGACCTGTTTGTGCACAACCATTTTGTGTTCCTTTCCTGGTTCGATGAAAGTGACAGGAACGTTCTTCTCGCTCCGCGCGAGCTCCGACCGCGCGTTCATATCCGCCCCGTAGGGACAGACGGCCACGCCCCGGAGCGGCCACTGGCGAAACACCATCCCGGGCCCCTCGAACTCGTAGCCGTTGACGGCCACCTTCCGACCCACAGGCACGTCCTCGATGACCAGGGCGGCATCGCCCGGCGTGAAGTCGATCGACGCCTCGTAAGGCACGCCCGCCCGGGACTTGAACATGATCTCCGTCGCCCGGTCGTTTTCCTTGTAGGGGACCACGGCCCCAGACACATTGAGGTCCCCGCCGGTCGTGTCGAACTTGTTCAGGTAGCCGATGATCTCGTAGTCGTCGTGGCAGTAATCGAGCGCGAGGCGCGACTTGTGAACCGTCATGCCGGCCATATCATGGACGCACCGGCCCCACCACCAATGATAGAGCGGCTGGCCGGTCCGCGCGAGAATCTTAATCGGCGCGGTCTTGGCGCCTTCGCCGTTCGTTCCGAGAACGAACTCCCCCGCGCCGAACCGCATGGCGGCCGCCGGAGCGATCCCCAGGCGCCGAGCCTCCGCCCGCGTCAGCATTTCCGGATCGTTCTTCAATTCACTGGCCTTCATTTCCGATCTCCACGATCTGGACGTTGGCCGGCTCGACGTTCACCGGCAGACCCTTCTCTTTCAGATAAGCGTTCTCGTCGGCGATCTCGTCGATGATCTCATACACATCTGCTCCGCGTTCCCGGCATACCCGCGTCCTGGAATTCAGGCCGGCCGCGATTGCCTGGACGTCGGCGTTGATCTCCTGGACCGGGTTCCACCAGGGCAATCCGCGCGGAATCCAATCCCATTCCAGGCGGGCTTTCGCGGGCACTTTCAACACGCCGTCGTCGATCCACATCCGCACCCGCCACAGCGTCAGGTGGTCGAGCACGTCCTGGTTGTCGGCCCGTTTGGAAGAGGCTGACTGCAAATAGTGATTCAAGGCCGCCCGGGACCCGAAGAAGTTCGTGAAGGATTCGTCGTGGAACGAGTACGGCAGATCGAGCGCCTTGAGGGCCAGGCCGACGATCTTATCCAGAAACACGACCGTCTCGCCGGCCGGCGTCTTCGATTCGAGCCACTCGGCCCGGTCGCCGGGTTCCAGTTCGAGTTTGACCGGCCCCTTGCCGATATCCACGTCATACTTCGGCGCTTCGTCGGTCGATTCCTCGGCCTCCATCGTGATTCCGACCGACTCCGCGCTTTCGCGGTAGAACACCAACCCGAACAACTGCGCGACCTTGATTTTCGCCAGGGCGTAGTCCATGCCCTCGTACAGGTCGCGGAAGGCGTTGATCGCCGGCGCCAGGGGAGAGATCCCGCGGACCTGGTCGAACCGGCCCCAATAGGCGTGGTGAATCATGTTCTCGGCCGCTACGAAACGCTCGAATCCCATCATGCCTATCGACCCGCGCCGGTTGACGGCGTAGGCGACCGCCGCGCCCGCCTCATCCATGAGGACCCCCTGGACGAGGCGCTTCAGGTCGATCTCGATCGGCAACGCCACGAGCGGATTCCTGACGCGGTCGCCCTCGACGGCCTGGATCCGGCCGTCCGCCAGTTTCATCAGGAAGACGTCCCCGTCCACGGTCCGCCGCTCCTCGGCCATCCGAATCATGCGCCGAAGAGGATGACGGGCGGCCACGTCGATGTTCTTCGCCCGCGACCACCACCGGACGAGCGCTTCAAGGGAATCGTCGAATTCCGGGACGCCGGTCTTGGCCTGGAAGGAAAAACTGGATACGTAGTCGAGATGCTTGCGGATCGCCCAGGCGGCGAGGGCGAAGTTTCGCTGGAGGTCCCGGGTCGTCGAGACAAGCGCCTTCCGCTTCTCCGGCGGAAGGTGTTCGTCTTCGCTCTTGAGACTCGTCACCGCAGCCGACCGGCGCTTGCCTGATTCGACGGCGTCGTAATCGAGGCGAGTCGCGGGCTTCCCGTCGGCCCCGAGCACCACGCGGCGATTGTCGGTTGCGACCGTCATCAAAACGTCCTCGACAGGTCGATGGTCGAAGCAGCCGGTTTCGCGCCGGATTCCTTCGCCACCTCGCGCTGCCAGTATTTTCGCTTCACTTCCAGATCGGCGAACGAGACGCTCTGCCCGTCGATGGTCACCACGTTCAGCCCCGCCGACGATTCCAGCAGCGTCTCGTATTTGTGCAACATGGTTTCGGAATATGTCGCCATGCGTCGCCTCCAGCCAAAGAGAAAGGCCGCCGGGCTGGTGATCACAGTCCAGCGGCCTTGCTCGCCACGAAGCAACCCCGGCCAGGGCCTCTCCTTGGCAGTATTCAGATGTCACTCAGACTTACACTCTTACATTCTGGCGCGCAAACGAAAACCCGTCAAGATGAACTTTCAGAATAGACTAAGAATCTTAGACTTTTTTTCGGGTCCCGCGAGGAGTGGCGACGCGGTTTTCGTAGGTCTTTTCCACGAACCTTTGCCCGCAGGCCACGCACACGCAATGCCGCCAGACGACGTGCGTAAAGGGTTTGCCGCCGGGGTCCACGCCGTTGTAGGCCCACTCACGCGGCGGACGGCCAAGGACGCGCGTCCTTTCGGTGCTCTCACATTTCGGGCACCGGCTACGGCTCACCTCGACCACGGGCAAAATCTTCGTCTTCGCGCCTCTCGGTCGTTTCACCTTGGACTTTGCTGACATGACATCCTCCTTTGCCGGCACACGCCGGTGCGTTCATAGATACGTCACCCTGGACTTTCGACGCTGTTTCTTCCCCGCCGGCCTGGCGCCCGCGTCGGCCGATGTGATGCCGCACGTCGAGGCCGCAACGGCGCAGCCCACGAGACAATCGAGCCAGTGGTTGTCCGGCTTCGACGGGCGCAGCCGCCACTCCTGAACCTCCCGGCCGTGGCCGGTCGTCTTGTTCCAGGTTTCGCTTCCCGCGATATGCTCGGCAAAAAGGGAATGCTCCTCGGCGCTCTTGCCGAAAAGCATGAGCGAATCCGGGTCGCCCGGCGCCACGCTCAACCTCTTGTGGACGAACGTCTTCCACCAGTTCGCATCGAACGCCACGTAGGGAAACTCCTTCGATCCCGCGACGTTCGGCATATACCAGTTGTAGCCGTGAACCTCGCCGGCCTTGCGCCGGTAACTCGTCATCGGCCGCGAACCGGCCCGGATCCCGACGCCCCTCGACAGGACCATCGTCGCGCCGCCGACCTTGTGCTTGACGGCCGCCACGATCCCCGCCTTGTAGCCCGAGTCCACCAGGCACCTTTCGATCCGAAGGACGCCCCCGTTTCCGGCCCTTCTCCATTCCCTTGCCAGCATCGTCCCGACGAGAGACTCAAGGCCCGCCTGGATCGCTCCGTCCGTCCCGATTTTGGGAAAGGACCGGCCCAGGGTCCTCGGCGCCGTCTCCAGCGTGAACCAACTCCTCTTCTGCGGCGGCCAGGTCCCGTAATCGACGATGTAGCCTTTGAACCCTTCGGCCCAGGCACAGGCGATCCAGTAGAGGACGCGATCGTGAACGTCGATGAACGCCGTCACGATACGGCACTCCAGGGGCACCTCCCCCCGCGGCCGGCCCGAGAACCTTGCCGCCACATCGCTCGGGGCGAGGACGTCCATCTCCCCGTGCTCCTCGATCGGCTCGTTTTGGTATTCGCTCATAAAGGCCGCCTCGTCCTGGATCTTCAGGTTCATGGCACACTGGATCCCCGACACCTCGCCGGGCCCGAACCGTTCGGGCCACGCCACGATGGCTTCCCTGTCCATCGCCTTCCGATGTTTTTTGTAGAACTCCGTCGCCTCGCTGATGTCTTCCTTCGCGCGAAGCGACTCCCCCCGGCGCCGGGCGTACTCGGTCCAGAGTTTCTTGTTCTTCGGAAACGCATACATCATCTTCGTTCGCTCGCCGCGCCATTCCGGGTGTTTTTCGCGGTCGAGAAGCGATTCGGCCAGGTCCCCCGGGCAGATCACGGTACAGGGGACGATGACACCGATCCCGCTGGTAGGACCCGCCAGGCCGAGAATCGTCCGCTGGATGATCGCCAGGCGCTGCGCCGTCTGAACCGGGCTTCGGGCCGATTCGTCCGTTTGGGGATCGTCGCAAATGACCAGAGTCGGCCGGATCTGCGTCCCGTCGGAGCGCGTGTGAAGGGCGCCGCGAATGTGCCCCGTCAACCCCGCTACGCGGATCACCGTCTCCGCCGACCGGCTTCCGGGGATCGTCGGAAGGACGAGCAAATCGTTCAGCCATTCGATCCTCGTCGGGACGCCGTAGTACCTTTGACCCGCGCACCGCCTCGACTCGCCTTCCAGCATTCGGATCGGATAAGCAGCCTCAGGAAAATCCTCCAACAGTCCATCGTTCCCCGCCAGGTGGCTTTTCAGGCTTTCGAGCAGTTCCTGCCCCCGCTTGTCCGTAGCGCCAATTAGTTCGACGTAAAGATGCCATGCCGGAAGGATCGCCCACAGCACGGCCGCCAAACATAAAGAAGTTTTCCCGGACCCGCGCGGCATGGCGACGGCCAGCGTCTCGCGGTGACGGACGACCCGTTCTATTTTCTTGATGACCCGCAAGTGATCCTGACACCACGGCAGGCTGAAGACCTGGGGAAAATAAGTCTCGCAAAAGAACCGGAACTCCCGCTCCGCCCGCGCCCGCCTTTTCCGATTCCGGATCGGCGGCAGCGGGGCGATGTCCTGGCCGGCCAGGGTGATCGCCGCGCTCCTGGCCTTCGCCCGGGCACGATGTCGATCATACGCGGTTTGCGCGATCACGGAGGATTTCACTGGCAACTCTCGCGTGCTCCTCTACCGGATACTTTCCGCCCGCCAACTTCAGGGGCAAAAGATAAGAGGCGATCACTTCCAGCCGCCGGCGGGCGTCGTCCTCGTCCTCGGGCAACCCCCCTTCGCCCGATTCGTCGGCGGGGTAAAGACCCATGAGGTGATTCAACTCCTTCTGCGCCTGAAGCGCCGTCCGGGGATCTGCACCGGCCGTCGTCATACTTTTCGCATAGATATCTTCAAGCCGCAGAACCGCCTTCCCGATCTGCTCGTCCCGGGCGAAGTCGGCCGCAATCGTAATCCTTTTCCGCGCTTCGGCAATTATATCCTTCACGCCGGCCGGACCAATGCCGAGTTTGGAGACGCACGCCCCTTCCAGATCGGCGCCGAAGAGACCGCTCACTATCCAGAGTACCACCCGCTCCACGCCCGATTCCGTCGCTGCCGCACCCGTCCCGCGAATGCCGACATATCCGGCCTTGCGGATGGCGGCATCGAGCCAGACCAGGTCCTTCCGCCCGCCGGCGGCGGCGACGATGAGGGCTATGATCTGTTTGCGGGCCTCGGCCGTCCGGCCCGGTTGCCGTTTCGCCACTATCGGCCGCCTTTCTTCCGGCCCGGTCGGCGCCGGGGTTTCGCGTCGCCTTCCTTGGGCGTCAACGCTTGCCAGGCGCATCCTTCGCCGTGGACGAACTCGGCCCACCGCCGTCGCGCCACGTCCACGTACCGCGGCTCAATTTCCATACCGAAACACCGCCGTCCCAACTGCTCGGCGGCGATGATGGTCGTGCCGGAACCGGAAAAAGGCTCTGCGATGATGGCTCCGGGCCGCGAATAAAGTCGAATCATGCGACTCGGAATCTCCACGGGAAACACGGCCGGATGTTCTTGATCGTGCCTGCCGGGCACATCGTCCCAATATCCGCGACAAACCCATTCTTCTCCAACGCGCTCCATCCCGCCCTCGTTGTGGCCTGGGCGATAAAAGACGAAAAGGCCTTCGCAGGACTCGTCCACCATATCGCTTACGGGTGTCGTATGTGGCAAGGTTCCCTGCTTCAACCACCAGCGCAGGTGACGTAACAGCCAACCGTGATCTTCCATTGCTTTCTGCCACATGGCACAAAGCAAAACCTTACGCATCGGTCCCCCATCACCGATTGTTTTTTGATTTGTGGTGAAGAAACTTTCTATTATAATGCGTCTATTTATCACGTTGGTCCACGTGTTAGCGAACCGATCCATAAAACGGACAACCCCCTGCGAACCACACGCTTTGTCATAGTCCTTACCTGTCCAATACGGGGGAGATGTAAAAAGCGTTTCTGCTGTTTCCGCCCCCATCAGCCGCCCCACATCCTCCGTCTTTGTCGAATCCCCACACATCAGCCGGTGCTCTCCGAGGAGATACACCTCGCTCCGCTTGCTCACCGCCTTCTTCGGCGCTTCCGGCACGGCATCCGGGTCCGTCTCCCCCTCTTTCACGTTCCCGGCCAGGAGCACCGCCAGGTCCTCCTCGAGGAACCCCGCATCTCCGGGCAACGACTCGTCCTCGGCCCGCAAAGCCTCCAGCAGGTCCGCCAGCGCCTGGTCGTCCCATGTGGCGAGTTCGGCGAGCCGGTTGTCAGCGATCCCGTAGGCCATTCGCTCCGCCCCCTCCAGCCCCGTCCGCACGACGTCCAGGTGCGTCCAGCCCAGCCGCCGGGCCGCGTCCAGCGTGGCGTTCCCGGCGACGATGATGCCATGGGCGTCCACGACGATGGGCTTCTGCTGCCCGAACCGCTTCAGGCTGGCGACCAGAGCCGCAAGATTCCGCTCGTCGTGCAGCCGGACGTTCGCGGGATCGAGCAACAGATCTTCAACCCGCACCCGCTCGACCACCAGCCCGCCCGCCGCCTTCACCAGAGCCCCGGAACCCTTTTTCGTATCCCCCACAGAACCCTTTTTGTGGGGAGCCCGGGGCAATTTCCGCGGCGGTTTGCGTTTTCCCACTTGTCGGTCCTCCTCGCGTTTTTCCCACGAAAGAAAGAATAGCCAGGTCTAGGATTGTTCCCCGCGCCCACCGGAAAACGCAGGACAAAAAAAGGACCCGTCACCGATTTTTCAGCCGCACGTTCTTGCACCCTATCCATCCCTAAAAACCCGCCAAAGCGCCGCCGAGACGCCAACGAGCGGCAGGCCGTACACGAGCACCATCCCCAGGCCGATCATCGGCGGCAAGGTCCAACGAAGCCAAGCGTCGCCGTTTCCACCGACGACCATCACGATCAGCCCTCCTCCCAAGGCCACAGCCTGAGCGGCGCAGAACGCCAAGCCGAGCAGTCCGCCGATGCGCTCCATCTATCCACCCATCCCGGCGCGCCGGGACAATCCGCGGGCTTTCCCCTTCATCTCCTCCGGCATCTCGTCCCACCGCCGGCCGTCGAGAAGTGGCATCTTGACAACACAGCCGCCCCATCCCTCGCCTTGCTTGAGGAAGAACGGTACGCCGCCGGCAACGCATTCATCTTTCAGGGCCTTCACCCAGAGCCACCAGTTTACCGAGTCGATGCGCCGCTTCGGCCCCGACTCACAGCCGCAGATAACCCCCTCGAGGGGTTCGGGTACTTTCAGCGCATCGCCCAAATATACGGAACCCAACATCGGCTCGACGCTTACGAACGTGTGCCAGCCCTGGGCGGACGGTTCCCGGAGATAGGGCAGGCGCTCGTCGGCCGTGGGCTGGTCCTCGACCGAGACGCCAAGCCAGACATTCGGCAGGGGCCAGGGCAGGGGGTCAACCCCGCGGAACGTGCCAACCCATTCCATTGTCCCACAGGCGACAGTCAACGCCGCACGGCCCCATCGCCCCCACAGCGCCTGATGCCCGGCACGGACATACGCCTCGGCCCGCTCCGGCCGCTTCGTCAGCACCAGGAACGTATGCTGCGGGCAAAGCGCCATGACGGCGAACGCGCGGTCGACGAACTCATCCGGCACGTCCGGGTGAAAGAGGTCGTTCCAGATCGCCCAAGTCGTGGGCTTGCGCACCCGCAGAGGCTTCTCGAGATCCGCTTCCATGAGGCGGATCGTTCCATTGAAGCGCGGGCCCTCGCTCGTATTTTTCGTGAGGCCCGCGTACCGCGCTTTTATCTTGCAGTTCGACTGGCCTGCGCGTGTCCGCGTCTGGCCGGCCGACCAGCAGTGCCGGCAGCCGGCGGAGACGGGCGTGCAACCCTCCACCAGCGACCAAGCCCGGTCCCAATAAAGCCCCCTGGCGATTCGTTTACTACTCTGCGAAGCGGCGCTTCGCTGCGAAGCACGAGCAGGTTGTGTCATTTTTTTGCCTCCCTCGTTCGGCGCATGAGGCCAACAACGTCTTGATCCCCGATCTCCGTTGCCCCCAGGCGGACGGCCGTCTCCCGTTTGCCGGCGGTGAGGTCGTAGTGCGGCAGCACCGATCGCGCCTGAAACCACGACCTTTCTAGGCCGAGTCGCCGGGCGAATTCATGCAACTCCGCCCCGCTATCGGCGAGTAAATGACACGACTCTCCCCACCGCCAGACGCGGCTCGGCGCACAGGGCTTGAGGATGTCAACATATACGCTCATCCGTCCGCCTCTCCGTCAGCCAGCGCCTTGCTCGCGGCGAGGGCTTGGCCCACAGCCTCACGAGAGCCGTAAATGGCCCAATCGCCCTCACCAGTTAGGTCCGGGCCGCGGTATCCCGGCCGGCAGGTTTCGCACGGCGCATCGCACGGGATTAGATCATCGAGAAGGCAACCACAGTCCGCACCATCGGAAACAAGGCCGTCGTAGCCGTGGTCGGTAAGCCACAAGATGAGAATGTCCTGCACCGTAAGTCCTTTGCTCGCCATCGCCCTTCCCCTTTCAATCCCGGTTCGGTTAGTTTCGGCTCGGCCTGCGCAACTTCGCCAAAGCCGCTTCGCGTTTTTGACAGCGTCGGTTCAGCCGGCGGTTCGTCTCCCGCGACCGCTTAGCCTCGGCCTCCAGGTCGCCGATGCGATTCAATAGCCGCCCCAGCGTGACCATCAACAGGCCAAGCGTGTGCCCCTTGTTTTCGAGGCCAACCCACTCAGCCGGCCGCCCACAGCCTTTCTCGAAGTTCACAAGTAGCGTGGCCCGGAGTTCGTCCACGACCCTCTTCTCCCTCGCTTCAGCAATGGCCTGAGACACGGCCTCTGCAACATCAGCATACTTTTGCAGCCGCCCGACCTCGGCCTTCGCATCGGCGAGTTGACGGCGCAGTTCGCTTTCCTTCCGGGCCGACCGTTGGCAATCGTAGCATTTGCCGGCGTCCTGCTCGGCATCGGTCAGGCCACTCGCCCCGCATCCCGGACACTTGTCTCGCTCAGACATCGCCCGCTTCCTCCATTCTTTGCCAGTTCCCCCGCGTGCGCAGATGAGCGAGAATGGCGGCTCTCGTTCCAGGCCAGAGATTGTTGAGGCCGAGCATGTAGTCCAGATACTTGGTCGGAATGTCCGATAGAAGTTTTCCCTGATACTTTCCGAACGGCATGATGAAGTCGCCGGTGCTCATCGCCCGCCTTCCTCGCCCTCGCCAACAAAGTCCTCATAGGACCATTCCTGTTTCGACAGATCCACGCGCCCGTGCTGGCGGCACGTGCCCTCTACGCGCTCAAGCCCGCGGCTCTCGCTCGTTGTGCCGACAACATCACCGCAGAAGCGCCCGCACTTCGGACAATGACCCCTGTCGCCCCACCGTCCATCGGTCAGACTCATGGTCCGCATCCTCCACCCGGAAACAGATTTCCTCGAGGGACGATCACGCGAATCCCGTCGTCGAATCGGACTTGGGCGTTAATCGGGCCGGGCCCGTCGCCGACCGTCTCGACCGTCGCCTCCCGGCCGTGGTGCGGAAAGAATCGCCGGGCGAGCCGGTTGTAACGGACCACCACGCGCTGGCCTGGTTTCGGTCGCCAGATCATTTCATCTCGGTCGTTACGAGTGCCCGAACCGGAGATCCGTCCTCGACGGTGTCGGCACTGAGACGGACCGGCTTCTTGTCTGAGTAGATGGTCATCATCACATGATCCCCGTCGCTGTCTGCACCGCCCGCCGCGGCGAGCAGAACCGACAGCGCCTTGATGAGGTCACTCGTGCAAAACCGCACCGTGATTGCGGGCTCGTCTTTCGGCCAAATGTCCTCCGTTTTGGGGAAGTTACCCTTGGCGGCTCTTGTCTGGACTTCGGTCACGCGCTTATGGGTGTCGGTGACTTTGAGAATGACGGTTCCCGCCTTCTTGTTTTCCCGCACCTCAACGATGGCATCCCGGCCGCTCCCTGGGTCTTCGCTCCTGTCTGCGGCAAGAATTTGCAGGCCTCGTCGACAGGCCTCCGCCGGAATCAAGATCTCCGCGGGCTCCCCCTCCTCGAAGGTCTTGTCGTCGTTCATTTTCACCTCGACGAGCACCCGACCGTCACACGCGACGGCCTCAACAACGCCGGGCCCCTTCTTCCGCAAGCGAACGCCAGCCAGTGTGTACCTCCTGTCCTCTTTCCCTGCCGCCCTTGCAATTTCCAATACTCGTGCGTCCATGTCTTGACCCTTTCCGGTTAGTGTTCCACCAACCCCACTTGCCGCATGTGCGCCTTCGTCGCCGCCGGCCGCGACCAGCGGCGCATCACCGGCGCCCATTCGTCCGGCCACCGCCGCTTGCGCTTCTCGCCATGCGTGCGATACATCTGGACGAAGGGCATGGCGCCCGCCGCCCACACTTCGCGGCATCGCCCTTCAACATCGTCCGGCGTTTCCTGCGGATCGAAGCGCGCTAGGACGTAGCACCTAAGTTTCGCGCGGCCGAGTCCCGCCAAGAGCCCAATCGCCCGACGAAGCGGCCCGATCGCTTCCGGCGTGTCGCAGGCCAACCAGACCGCCTTGAGGCGAAGGCCCCGGATCCGCTCGACATCCCAAGCCGTCAGCCGTCCCGCCTCGAGGCCTCCCTGGAACCGGACCTGCGCCTGGTCTCGGAGCATTTCGTAGACCTTGCGCCGGTGGCCCCGCGGGCACGCGAGAAAGTTGTTGTCCTGAACGACGTTCCCCGACGCCACATCCGATAGCGTCCAGAGCGGCCCCTCCCAGTCCGGCACAAGACACCAGGGACATCGGTTCGGACAACCGCGCGAGGTGTAGGTGATGCCGGGACAGACGTAGCGCCCCGGCACGAAGGAATCACAGGGCGACCACACCGCCGGTCCGCCGACGAGGACAGACCTGCCCGGATAGGCCATCTCCCATGCTTCCGCAAGCCCAGCGGCTCGCCTGACGTCCCACGTAAACGTCACCGAGACGTGAATCTCATCAAAGTCGGTAGGCTCCGGCAGCCATAGCCCCGGCTCACCGACCGCGACCAGGGGGCCGGTCGGAGTGTGGCTCGTCCGTCGCGGAAACACGCGCAGGATCCTCGTCACGGCCTGCCCCCCTCAAGGGAAAACAGCGTCGGATGATCGGGCCGGAACGTCCAGCCCGCCAGATCCTTGGGCTGGCGGATTTCTATCTTTTCCGGCTCCGGCGCTCTTGGCGGGTCCGGGTCGGGCAGGCCGGCGCGAAGCGCGGCGATCCGCCGCTCCAGTGTGCGGGACCCGGCGGCCCGCCGGTCAAACTTCCAACCTTCCCGTTCCCGCTCCAAATCCGCCAGCGTCGGCCGACGCGGCGGTTCGACCACCGACTCAAGGATGAGCAGTCCCGCGCGCTCGTCCGGATATCGCACGCGCCATCGCCGCCCGTCGCTTTCCCGGCGGACGTCCGTCAGACCTTCGATCCGGATCTGTCGGATCCGCTCGCGAAAGTCGGCCCCCCCCTTCGCCTCGAGGGCCGCCCGGATGTCGTCGGCCAACTTCCAGGGCGGGGCGGCGATGGGCCCGGTGGCCGCCAAGTACATTTCCAGAGCCGCCCGGTTATACCGATCGTGCCTCAGGTCATCCTCCACCGCCGCCCTGACCCGCCCGATGCCCCATTGCCGGCCTGCGCCCTCCGCCATTTTCGCCGCCAGAATCGCCACGCTCGCCGACAGCCCTTGCGGGCCGGGCGCCGTTTTTTCCGTTCCCGAATTCGTCAAGGGGAGAGGGGAAGGCCGTTTCTTTCTCTTCTTTGTCTGAATTGTCTGCTTAAAGGTTAAGGGACCGGCCAAATTGTCCGGTTGAGGCGGCCATTTTGGCCGCTTTTTTTCTCCCTTCAAGGCGGCCATTTTGGCCGCTTTTTTGAGCCGCCCTAAGATCCGCCGGACGGTTCGTTCGCCCAGCCCCGTCGCCTCGGCCAAGGCCCGCTGCGTCGGCCGCCGCCCTGAAAACGCCCGGAGATCCTCCAGCACGATCGCCACCAGTTTTTCGGCCGGCGTGAGATCCTGCCGGGCCAGGAGCGCCAGGGGCGCCTTGGCAAAGGAAGCCGAAGGGGGAGACCCCCTTTGTGACCCCCCAACGTCGGACTTGGGGGCCGGAGCCTTCTGTCGCGACTTCTTTGTGCGGTTCTTGGTCACGAGGCCCCCTGCTGAGCGAATAGCGGCGCGTCGTCGGCCGCCGCGAAACTCGGTCCGTTGATAAGGAGTAGTTCCGGAGCGTTGCTTGGGCCCCGACTCCCTCGGCCAGCGGCAAGGCCCAGCCTTTTCGGGCAGGCTAGGCTCCGCCGCGTCCATCCGGCGTAAAGTTTCTCAAGCCGCGGGTGCTCATAGTAGGAGACGACTACCCGCGTCTTGCGGAAGCGCCCGAGAGCCTCTGCCAGCCGCTCGTGGGCCGCATCATCGAAGTCGTGGACGTAGAGGAACCCCTTCGAGAAGTAGGGCGGATCCGCATAGATGACCGTGCCCTGCTCGTCGGCGATCCGATCCAAGTAATCGAAGGCGTCCATGCGATAGATCGCCACGCGCCTCAGGCGACGTCGCCAAGCCGGGATGCAGGCGACCGCGTTCGAGAATCGGACTGCCGGATTCCCGCCCCCGTAGGTGAACCGGGCGCAAAAGTTTCGGTTGTAGGCGGGCGTGCCCGCGACGCCGTTGCGTCCCATCCACGAGACCACCCAGTAGTGGTAGGCCCGTCTAGCATCCGGTTTGTCCGCGATGGTGCACGGTGCCACCATCCGCATCCAGTCGGCCGACTTCTCAAACAACTCCTCCGCGAAGAAGGTCCGCCGGAGTCGTCGGTAGAGTTTCGGACCCCGACGTTCGTCCTGGAGCACCCTGGCGAGGTTGATGAGATCGCCATGCAGGTCATTCACGGCCTCCATGTGGACGGGCGGCTTGGCGAGGAGCACTGCCATCGAACCGCAGAACGGCTCGTGGTAGCAAAGATGACGGCCGAGTTCCTGAACGATGAGTGGCGCGAGGGTCCGCTTCGCCCCGGCCCAGGGAACGATGCCGCCGAGTTTTGCCGGTTTGCTCGCCATCTCACTCCCTAAACGTTCACGCCTTGCGCCCTCGAAGCCTGGCGCGAACGAGCGCGCCCCGGCCCTTTTTCGCCTTCGGCTTCGCGGCCTTTTTCGTTTCGGGCTTCGCGGCCTTCGGCTTCGCTGGCTCCGGCTTCGCCGCTTTCGGCTTCGGCAGGAAGTCCTCGAGTTTCGGTTCAGCGGGCAGGTCCACATTCAGGAGCCCGCCCAAGTGGCGGGTCGCCCAAAAGCCCCAACTACCACCACCGCCATCAAAGATCCGCTCGGCGTTCACGTCAGCGAGCAAGGCCGTCAAGTCCGCCGCCTGGCCCGACGCGACGTGCTTCAGGAGCGGCCGCACCTTCGCCAAGGCCTCTTTCTTCGGTGGGCCCCACGAGATGTGCCGGCACCAGGTCGTCGTCTCGATTGCCGTAAAGAGACAAGCGACTCCGAAGGGCTTGGCCGTGAGGGCCTTCGCGATCAACTGCTTGCACGTCCTCGTCCACTTATCCTCGGCCGCGTAAAGTTTTCCCTCTGGTTGCTTGTCCCACGGGACTGACACTTTTTCCCGGCTGTCCTGGCCGCCCTTCTGTTTTGATTTTGTTCCCCGCGCCCGCTCGAGTTCCCGCGCCACCTTCGCCGGCTTCAGACAATCCGGCGACCGATCGCGGACGCCCGCGACCGTCGCCCTGACGCCCTTCTCCTTCGCCAACTTCTTCGCCGTCACGGCAAGCGCCTCCTCGGCCGCGACCATCTTTCGCCGGTAGCATGTCGCGTTGAGACACCGGGCCTCGGGCGCCGGGTCCGTCGTGTCCGCCGGGTCCAGTCCAAAGAGGAGACTGTTCGCCGAGTTGTCGGGGCAAGGGCCGCAAGCCGGGCGTCCAGCAAACGCAACGTCCGCCTTCCAGGGCACGCCGCGAAGCGTGTCGAGCATCTCGGCGACCGCCGCTCGGACGATCCTCACACTATCCACGTGGACGTCGCTGTTGGCCGGATCTTCCTTCGCGACGCTGCGGGGATCCCTATGGTATTCTCTGATCGCCCCGCCGGCGACGTCGGACTGTATGCTCGCCGAGGCCAGTTTCGCGATCTCCCGCGCCTGCGCGAGCGGCAGCCGGCCGGCTGCCACGAGGGCGCGGACCCCCGGACACAAACGGAGAAGGGCCCCGCGCTGGCGCACCCACGGCACGCTACGGCCGAGCATCGCGGCCGCTTTCTCGAGGGCCGCGGAGTCGCCGGCCCCGCGCTCGAGGTCTTTCGGCTTGACGCCAAGGTGTTCGGCCAACCGCGCCACGGCCAGCGCCTCCTCGACCGGGGTGAGATCCCGGCGGTCGAGATTCTCGATGGCCGAGACGGCCGTTCGGACCTCGGCACTCGCGGCAGGAAACACCCGCGCCGGAATCCGCAGCCAGCCGAGCCGCTTGACGGCCGCCAGGCGCCGCTGTCCGGCCGCGAGAATGTAAGAGGCCACGTGTTCCCGCACGTCGCGCCTGAACACGACGACGGGTTGCAGGAGCCCTTGCCGGCGGATCGACTCGGCCAGGGCCTTGATGTCGCCGACGTCCTCCCGGTGGTTTCCGTCGGGCTTGATCGCCGCAACGGAAACCTCCTCGAGGAGAAACGATTCCGTCGTCACCCTCGGTTTCTGCACCTTCACCTTCTTTCTTTTCGCCATGACTGCCCCTTTCCTTTTATGGGCGGCTGCCCGCCGCCGCGTTCGCGAACAACTGCCCCTGTGTCCCGTCAACTGCCGGGTGCGGCTCGGCCCGCCAGAGTCCGATCGCCGATTTCATCGCCATATTGACTTGCCTTAGTTTCTCGAAGCGTGAGGCGTGAAACCCGATCGCCGCCGCGAACTCCTCGCGCGTCGCGGGCCAGAAATAACCGGCCGTGCCACTCCCGACGAAGAAGTGGCAGCAACGAAGGTCGCCGACGAGATAGAAAAGGCGCCGCAGCGTTGTCGGGAACCCCCGCTCGGCCATCATCCGCCGAATGACCCGTTCGGGCCTGGCCGCATCGGCGCCGAAGCATGTGCCTTTCAAAAGAGCCACCAGCGCCCGGTGGGCTGGCTCCAACTGATTCGGATCCGTGATGGGCTTGCGAGTTGGATGGGCCCTTGTCATTTCCGACCTAGAGTTCCTCGACTGTGATACCGTAAAGCGCCTCCACCTGGCGCTTCTTGAGGCGATAGACTTTCGTCTGAGTCCCCTTGCCGCCCTTGACGTCCTCGACCGTTATCCGACCGTCGTGCCAGTGGACGATGAAGTCGCACACATACTCGACGCCGCCGGGCAGGACGAAGCGGCACTGGCGGGCGAACCATTTCACCACGCCCGCCCGCATCAGCACCCGCAACGTCGTGTATCGTGCGGCCTCTTTCTTGCTGTCGAATCGGACGCCATCCACATAGGTCGGCTCGTTGCCGTACTTCCGGCGTCCGGCCGGCTTTCGCCGCGGCCCCAACTGCGCCTCTACGGCGTCCCTCGCGCCGGCCGGCAACCTGCCGAGAATTTCTTTCGCCTCGAAACTCACCTTGCTTCCGCCTTTTCGATTACCTTTTCCACCGCCTCAAGGCCCGCCCCCGTCGTCGTCGTCTGGCATACCACGCCAGGCGGCGTCAAGGTCGGGCGCCAGCCTAATCCGCCTCTCCCCCCGCTCCTCCGCCGCCTTAAGAAACGCCTCCAACTCGTCGATCGCCGTCACGGCAAGGCGCGCCTGTGCCTGCGCCTCGCGGGTCCGGAGTCGCAACATGGCGAGTTTGGCCCTGTTCAGATAGTGCATCGCCACCTTTTCGAGCCGGGCAAGTTCAGCCCCCCGTGCAATCGCTTCATCCGACGCGCGTGGCATCTTGTCCTCCCTTCCTTCGCGCCATCGGGCACGGCACAATCGGTATCCGGCGGACGCCGAGTTTTGACTTGTCGGGAGCGAGACCGACAAGCAAGAGTCGCCGCACCCGTGCGGTCCGGCGTCGCAAAATCGCGAGCATCTCGACGCCCGCCGAATGGTTTTTGCGCGTGCCTTCGCGTTCATGGGCCTCGATCAGCCGCCCGATTTCCGCCAACCGTTCGGCCGTCCAGTCTCCTTCGGCCGAGCCGGGCCGGGGAAAGGTATGCGGGTTTCGCTCTCCGTTTGTCGGTGTCACGCCTCAGCCTTTCGCGCCGACCGCTTCGGGTTCTTCTGCCGCAAAACCGAACATGCCCTGGGCACGCCGGCCATCAACGTAGGCGAGGGCCTGGCGGATCACCTCCTCGAGGACTTCGGCGCACTCGCCCGACAGACAGAATTCTTCGCTGTCGTCGCCCTGGCCGGAATACGGCCGCTCGGGTTTGTGCGGCGTATTGATGACCAACGGACCGTGACTTGCGCCCAGAGGTTTCATTGCCGTGATCGTCGCGCCCAGCACCGGGTCGCCGTTGGCGTCCTCGGCGTAGGAAAGCGAGACGCCGCAGATGTCCAGATTTTGGCTCCAGGCCTTCGACAGTTCACAGATCTCGGCGACGTGCGGCCGCAGATCATCGAGCGCTTTGCGGAACTCCGGGTGCGGCGCATCGCCGCACCTCACCGTCACTTGGTCCGGATCATCGCCGGTCCGCTCCAACTCGTAGGCGACCTCAATCTTGCCCTTCCTGTCCTTCACCTTGACGACTCGTCGCTCCGCCATTTCATTTTTCCTTTCCAAGTTTTGCCTTGTCCCACGCACCCGGACACGCCGTCGCCGCAAGTTCCTTGTGAAAATAGACCGCCTCCGGCCCAAAGCCCCACGTCTCGAACGCCCAGGCCAGGAGCCGCCGGACGGAGGCAAGCGCCGCTTCGGGCGGGGTGTGGTCCGAGTAGTTCCCGATCAATGCGATCCCGAGGTTCCCCTCGTTCTCGTGAAGGACGTGCGCCCCTTGGTGCGAGAGCGGCCGGCCGAAATAGACCCCGCCGTCCTCGGCGACCAGAAGATGGTAGCCGATGCCGTCCCATTTGCGCGAGCGGTGGTCGGCGTCGATGGAGCGGACGCGGGTGGCCGGATTCTCCGGCGGCGTCCCGGTGTGATGAATCGTCGCGCGCCAGAACGGGGCAGGGGGGGGCACGAAAATGGTAGCGGGGGCCGGAGTCGAACCGGCGGCTTCCGGGGAATGAACCCGGTGTGTTACCCTTACACCACCCCGCAACATTTCGTGTTCGGACCCCTCCGCCTCGCGCTCACAGCCAGAAACAAAAGCAAAGACCACCGCAGCAACGAGAGCGAGTAATGCCAGGATCAAGACCAGCCACGGCGGACGCCCGGAGCGGATCCAAAGGCAGGTGAGCGGTCCGATTGGCACTCGGTCTTTCATGGCTTCTCCTTTGGGAGTGGAACGGGGAGGCCCATGCAGTCGTCGCACTCGGCGGCGACCCGCGCAAGGTCCGGGTAGTCGGCGAGAACTGAGGCAGGGTAATCTTCCCGTGGTGCGGCAAGCCGCACTTTGACTGGGTATGTCGATTCCCCGCGAACGATCCCACCGGCTATGCGATGCGTTCCATCGTAAATGCGAAGCGTACCGTCAGGCAGAAGGCTTGCAGACGCCGGGGTGCGCGGGGCATGTTCAGGCACTCGGCCCGATATAACCACTTCGCCCCTCAGTCGCTTGGCAACATCGGGATCAGATTGCAATACGGAAATTGGCACATCCACAAGAACCTCGTCCTGTGCCAGCGCTACTTCCACGTTTGCGCAGGAGCGACGCGCGCTACAGTTAATCCGCCCCTGGGGCCGTGGCCCCGGTTTGCTATCGTTTGTCGTGTGCATAAGCCAAAGAGCCTTCACATGAGGCTGCAAACGGCCTTATTCGCGTGGGCTTTTCGGCCCGCTTGCGTCCGGACCGGTTTTGAGTCTTTCGCCGCCGCTTCAACCGGCAGGTCCGACAGCATCTTTCGCCCCGGCCGAGCGGCACGTCCTCACAGTCCGGACAGGTTCGGATGGGTTCCTTCTCATCCTTCGCCCCCGCCGCTCCATCCACCAGACACCACGGGCACAGGACTTCGAGGGCCTCGGCGCCGACCTTGACCACCCGCCCGCAGCGTCCACACCAGAGTTGCTTACGGCTGCTCGTTCCGGTCATGGGTCCTTCCCACCCGAGAAAAACAGGGCCCCTGCCGTTGCTCTCGGGGGGTGTTGAGAGCAGAGACGCGCCGGTTCGCACGGGGACAAACCGACTCGTGCTTCGCAGCGAAGCGCTGCTTCGCAGAGTAGTACGCGACTCCCGGCAGGAGCCCGTTGCCAGAACCTCCCGCCCCGGACCGTCCGGGGCAAGGGAAGGAGAACCACATCGGGAAAGGGGGCAAGGTCCGATAATCCGTTGGGACCCCCCAGCGCAACATAATATGTATTATCGGACGATAGGCATCGGGCCTCAAGAGTCGGCTGTTCAGAGGATACCGCAGAGTGGCCGGCCGGTCTTGGGCGGGAACGCACACGAGGAAGAAGGTTGGGCCGCTGGAGGCAAGCGTGTTTTCTTATCGAGCGGTCCGGGGCGTCCTAGCCAAGGCGCAGGAGCGTCTTTTCGCAGGGGCGTCGCTGTGGGAGCGTGGCGGACGGCACCGCGCGAAAAGGTTCTTGCGTCCCGGCGACACGAGCGGTATAGTGCTTGCGCTTACGGTCGGAAAATCGCATACGGAGCACAGAGAACGCGGGAGGAGGTGAAACCAAAAGCATGCTGAAGATACGAGCGAGAGGCAATGAGAGCATCGGACAGATGTTCAAACGCTTCAAAAAACTCTGTGAGAAGGAAGGCCTCACAAAGGAAATCAAGCGCAACAGTTACTACGAGAAGCCGAGCGAGCGGCGCCGTCGCCAGGAACGCAAGGCGGTGCGCCAGGCGCTTCGGAAGCAGCGGGCCGAACCGCGCTAACCCCCCTGCCCTCCCGGCGCGCCGGGACCGACGCCGGCGGGGGAGTGGAGCCCTGCCCGCAGGGGAGAACCACCAATGGTGCAACCGCGTCCCGTCGTCGCGCGGGGGCTAACCAAGGTTTACAAGGATTTCTGGGGACGCCGGAAGGTCCACGCCCTGGCGGGCCTGGACCTGGTTCTCGAGGCCGGGGAGATATTCGGGCTCCTGGGCCCCAACGGGTCCGGCAAAAGCACCACCATCAAACTCCTGCTGGGCCTGATCTTCCCAACGGCCGGCCGCGCCGAAGTGCTCGGCCACCCGCCGGGGATGCCCGCCGTCAACCAGCGAATCGGCTATCTCCCGGAAGAATCCTACCTCCATCGCTTTCTCACCGGTGAGGAGACGGTCGATTTCTACGGGCGCCTGTTCGGGCTTCCGCGCCGCGAGCGCCGGCGACGCACCGCCGAGTTGCTCGACCTGGTCGGCCTGGATGCCCGGGCGCGCCGGCGCCAACTGAAGGAGTATTCCAAGGGGATGAGCCGGCGCATCGGTCTGGCCCAGGCCCTCGTCAACGATCCCGAACTGCTGCTTCTGGACGAGCCGACAACGGGGCTCGACCCGATCGGCACGCGCGAGATGAAGGACCTCATCCTTCGCTTGAAAGGTGAAGGAAAGACCATTCTCCTCTCGTCGCACCTCCTGGCCGACGTCCGGGACGTCTGCGACCGAATAGGAATTCTTGTCCGCGGCAAACTGGTGGAAATGGGTCGCGTGCGCGACCTGTTGCTTGTCCGGGACGTTTTCCAACTCCGCGCGAAGGATGTATCGGCCGAGGCGGCGGATTCCATCCTCGCGGCCGCGCGCCGCGCCGGGGCCGAGGTTCTCTCCGCCGAGCACCCCACCACGACCCTGGAAGACCTGTTCCTGCGCGTGATTCGCCCCGACCCCCAGGTCGCACCGTCCCCGCCCGACGCCGACCGTTCGTCCTCCGAGTCCGGCGATGACCGATAGGTGCGACAACAAGGCTCCCTGCGAAGGCGCGCGAGGCGCCGTGCGCTCCCGGTGGCCCTTTCGGCGCGTCTGGGCCGTCGCTCTGGTCGCGTTCCGGCAAGGTCTCCGGATGCGCCTATGGATTCTCGCGCCGCTGGCGATTGTTGTCCTGGTGCTGGCCGATTATTCGTCGCCGCGCTTTGACCCAGTTTTTGAAGCCGTCCCGGCGGCCATCGGGACAGCGATGTTCGTTATGCTCGTCCTGGCGGTTCTTGTCGCCGTCTTTTTTGCCACCTACTCCATCCCCGCCGAGATCGAAACGAAGGTCGCCTACACCACCGTGACCAAGCCCCTCGGCTGCATCGAACTCGTGGGCGGCAAGACGCTCGGCATGTCCGCGCTGCTCCTGGCGATGCTGGCCGCCGTGTCGGTCGGGGCCTGTGCCTACCTCTCGTTCCGCGCTTCGACCGTGCGGTCGCTCGCCGCAGAACGAAGCCGGGAAGCACACGCCCGATATGAGGCGGACCTGAACGCCCTGAAGGCGGTCGCCGAGCGCGGCCCGCTCGAAACCCATCGCTATCGGAACGCCGACGCCGGTCCCATCATTGACATTCACCACCCCGCGGCCGCCTCCGCCTCCGCCGACGCCCGCTGGATCCTCGGCGAAACCGGGATGCGCCTCCACTGGGACCTTGCCGAGGCACCGTTGTCCGACTGGATCGGCCTGTATGGCGCTTCGGATGCTGCGGCGCGGAAAACGCTCTTGGCGCGCGAAACGCTTCGCGAGGGTCTCGCCGCCCACCAGCGTTCCGATGAGCCGCAAAGGGCCGCGAAGACCTTCGATGTTGGCCTGGAACGATTGGGCAAGGCGGCCGATGCGTGGGAAGCCACCGCCCGTCTTTGGCAAACCCATGTCCAGCGGCTTAATCGTGACAGGGCCCCCGTGGCGGTCCGCGCGTTCTATGCGAACACCGCCGAGGCCATGATGGGCACGGCGCGGGTGCTTGCCGAACTCCGGGCCGGCCTGAGCCGGGCGGATCCGGCGGAAGCAATCCCCCAAATCGCCCTGCCGCAAGTTCCGCCATGGCGGTGCCGACTCGATTTGAAACTCGAGGCCCGGCCGGCACCCGAGGAGGCAACCCGCCCCACGCCGGTCTTTCTCGAACTCATTCCGCAAAGCCCCGCGCCTTCCCGGGGCCGCCCCGCCTCCCGGACAGCCCAACGCACCCAATACGCGCTTGAGGTCCAGGTCTCAGGGTCCGAAGGGTTATCCCTGCCGCTCGTTCTGCCGACCGGCGGGCTCCAGGAAGGCGATCTTCCGGTGCCGCCGACCGGCGTGGCCCGTCTCGAGGTGGCCGCGATGCGGAAGGGACACCTGGCCGGCGCCCGCGCGGGGGCTCTCAGCCTTGTCGGTCCCGCAGGCGAAAAGGTGCCTGTCCCGGAAACGCCCCTGGTAGTGCCGAAACAGCTTTTCGGGAAACTTCATCTCCAGGGAAGGTCTCACCTGCCCCGCCAGGCGGCGGTCTTCCGCTTCGGCGACGTTCCCGAGGAAATCCTGGGCGGGGCGGACACGCCGGTCGAAATCGGGTTCTCGCTGGACGCATGGAGCCCCGCCACGGTTGAGACCACCGCCCAGATTGTCTTCGTCAAACCCGGCGGGGGCGACTCACACGTCGTCCGCTTCACACCTGAAAGCCACCACTCAACCATTCTGTATCTCGACCGGGACTTTTGGCACGGCGGCCCTCTGGAAGCGAGGCTGGAATGTTTGACCAGCGACGATGCGTTCGGTTTGCTTCCCAAGAGCGTGCGCCTCCGGCTGCCCGGCGGACCGTTCGTGTGGAACTTCGCGAAGGCGGTGCTGAAGGTGTGGCTCTTCGGGACGGTTGTCGCGGCCGCCGGTGTCCTGCTGAGCACGCGGTTTTCCTGGTTCGTCAGCGCCCTCGCGACGATCGTCCTTTTCCTTCTGGGCATGATCCGCAACTTTCTGATTCAGTCAATCCAGCAGGCGGCCCGTCAAATGCCCGCAGGAAGCCCGACGCGTCAGTCCCAGGAATTTCTTGGGCATATCTTGCGATTGGTGCCGGACCTGAGGGCCATGCTGCCGCCCGAAAGCGTGAACATGGGAGAAGTGCTGCCCTTTTCGGAACTCGGGGCCACCTTTCTCTGGGCAGGCCTCGGCGTCCTCGGCATGGTTCTGGTCGGCGCGCTTCTTTTCAAGAAGCGGGAGGTGGCTGCATGAACACTCCCGACCAAACAATGGCCCTCTCTGGGGGCGCCCAGCGAGTGTCCGGTCAGGCCCGACCGCCGCGCAACCGCCTCCGCAACGTCCTTTACGCTGCGATTCTCGCGGCGCTGCTCGCCGGCGCGGTCCATCCGCTACGCAGATACGTCGAACACCGCCGACAACTGCTCCTCGGCCGCCTGGAAAACCCGAGCAGGCGTCTGAGCGAGGCGTCGCAGTTCGGTTTTGTGACGGCGGCGGGCGCGTCGGTGCGGATCGTCCCCGGCCGCCCTGCCCTGGAACTGGGCGACCTGCCTGTCCGGGCGCTCACGCTTATTCTCGGCGGCTTCCGAGGGCCATACGTCGTCTGGCTCTGGATGGCGGCCGAAGAAGAAAAGCACGAGAAGATCCACTTCGATCTCATTGACCGCTATACGAAAATCGCGGCGATCCAAGGCGACTACCCGCAAATGTGGACATTTCACATGTGGAACCTTGCGTGGAACATCAGCGCCCAGTGGCATTCCCTCGAACACAAGTACCAGTGGATCCGGCGCGCCGTCGACTTCGGAACCGCCGGATACCGCAGGAACCCGCACAACGCGGCGATCATGGCCGCTCTGGGACGCATCTACGGCGATAAACTCGGCCGCTCGCAGGAGGCCCCCTATTACCGCCGGCGGGTCCGGGAAGACGAAGGGCGCAGCACCTTTCTCATCGCCTACGAATGGTATGACCGCGCGCGGAAAGCCAACGATCTCTACGACACGCTCGGCGGCGGCCTCTCCGACCCGGTCGTTTACAGCCAGGCCTGCCACAGTGTCAGTTATTACGCCACTGAATTGACCCTCCAGGCCTACGGCGCGCTCGAAGCGAGCGTCGCAGCCCGCCGGGAGGGCCACGACGCAGCATCACGCCGTCGGTTCCGCGAAGGTCTTGAGACGCTGGACGAGTCCATCGGCGCGTGGAAATGGGCCCGGCGCGAGTGGCGGGACCACGTGCTTCGGTGGGAAAACAAAGGCCTATCGATTCTTCTGAGTGATGTCTATAAAAGGTTTTATGCGGAAGCCGAGGCCGCCGACGACGGGCTTCAGACCTTTCGCTCACGCCTGACTTACGACAATCTGCCCCGCTACCATGCCGCGGCGCTGACTTGGGACGCCTTCAAAGCGATGGAGGACAGCCTGGAGCCTCGAGAGCAAGGCCACGACCGCGCTGCCCGAAACGCCTTCACCAAGGCACAGAAACCACTGGCTGAAGCGATTGACGCCTGGGAGTGGGTTGGCCGGATGCGACCCGAAGACGCCGCCTTCCTGGCCGGACTCCGGCGGTTCCAGTCCGACCTGACATACGAAAACCTGCCCCGCTACAAGGCAGCGAAACTGACGCAGGAAGCCCGCAACGCCTTCCAGCGCAGTCTCGACGCCCGAAAGGAGGGCCGCGGGCCGGAAGCCCGCGATGCGTTCAACCAAGGGCTGCACCGCCTGAGTGAAGCCCTCCACGCCTGGCGGCGGGCCGAACTCGAATGGGCCGAAGCCGTAAGCCGGCTTCAGGAGCCGATGCAAACGGAGGCTGCTCACCCCCCCTACCCCCAATGGCTCGACGAAGCGAAGCGATTCGTCGGCAACCTGCGGGAGGTCGGACCGAGGCTTACCTATGAGAACCTGCCGGACCTCTTCCCGCAAATCGCGCACCCGCCGGTCGAGTGGCCGGAGCCGCCTGTCACCTGGCCGGCGCGCGACTTGTGGTTGTAGCCGCCGACAGGCACAGCGCCAGCGACTGGCCCCCGAAGCCGCTGGCAATCTTCAGGGCGTGGCGAATCGGCCGCCGGCGCGGCCGCAGGGGCGTGCAATCCAGCCCGATGGCCGGATCCGGATCCGTCAGATTCGCCGTGGGCGGCACTTCCTGTCGCTCCATCGCCAGAATCGTGAGAACCGTTTCCACCGCCGTTGCCGCCCCCAACAGGTGTCCGTGCGCCCCCTTCGTGGATGAGACGCTGACCCCCTCGGCGCCGAGGAGCGCGCGGCGAATGGCCCGCGCTTCGGCCAGATCGTTCGGAACCGTCGCCGTGCCGTGCGCGTGAACGTAGTCCACGGCGCCCGGCTCGACGCGCGCCCGCCGCAGCGCTTCCTGCATCAGCCGGGCCAGCGTCGTGCCGTCTGCCTCGACGTGCGTCAGACTTGCCGCGTGGCTGCCACTCGCCCATCCGCTCACGCGGCCCAGGGTTCGCGCACCGCGGCGTTCGGCTGATTCCGCCGACTCAAGGACCACGACGCCGGCGCCCTCGCCTATGGCAAACCCGCGGCGCGTTGATGAGAAAGGCCGAACCGATGCAGCAGGATCGTCGCCGGCCGGCGCCAGCACACCCATTCGGCGATACGAGCCGATGATGAGCGGATGGATGGACGCCTCCGCCGCGCCCGCCAGCGCAATGTCAACAACGCCCCGCTCAATCAGGCGAACACCCCACAGAAGCGCGTGCCCGCCCGATGCACATGCTGTCACCGGCGTCTCCACCGGCCCGCGAACGCCCAGCCGACCCGCGACCGTGCGCGCCGCCGCGTCCGGCGCAACCTGAAACCAAAAGTCTCGCCCGCCCGCTCCACCGCTCGCCATCCCGGCGCGCCGGGACCTTCGGAGACCGGCCCGGCGAGCCAGCGCAAGAATGCATCCCTTACTCAACGTCAAAACAACGGCCACCCGCTCCGGATCGATGCCGTCCGCCGAAAGTCCCGCGTGGCGCCATGCTTCCTCGGCCGCCGCTACGGCAAACTGGATGGCACGGTCGGCCCCCGCTGTCCCGTCCGGTGGCGTAAACTCGGCCAGCGCCGCAGCCGTGGCGCCGGCCGGACCGTTGATGCCTGTAATGCAAGCGACCGCGCTTTCGCCTCGGAACACCGCATCGGCCGCCTGCAAGCCCACCCCGTGAGGCAGGACCAGGCCAAGCCCGGTAACCACCGCGGACGGTCTCTTACGCATGGCTCGTCCCAGGGCCGGACGACCCCCCTGCCCTGCCCGGCTCGAGTCCCAAATCGCGGATCATGGCAAGGTCCTCGTCGGCGGGGCGCCCTTGCGTGGTCAGGTAATTCCCGATGAGACACGCATCGCCCCCTGCCAGGAACATCAGGCTCTGCAGGTCGCGCAAGTTCTGCTCACGCCCGCCGGCCACCTTGATCGTGCGGTCGGGCATGACGAACCGAAACATCGCGATAATTGAGAGGATCTTGAGCGGTGGCAGCGGCTTGGCGCCACCGAGCGGCGTGCCGGGAATCGGGTAAAGGAAGTTCAAGGGCACCACGTGGGCGCCCGTTTCGCGGATCGCCATCGCGAGGTCCACCCGGTCTTCGTCGTTCTCGCCGATTCCGAAAATCCCCCCGCAGCACAGTTCCAGCCCCGCCTCGATCGCGGCTCGTGCGGAGCGCACGCGGTCTTCGTAGGTATGCGTCGAGCACACGCGGGGAAAGTGGCGGGCCGAGGTTTCCAGGTTATGATTGTACCGCCGGAAGCCGGCGTCGACCAGCTGGCGGGCCACATCGGGCTCCAGAGCGCCGAAACTTCCGCAAACGTCCAGCCCCGTCTCGGATCGGACGGCGCCGGCCGCCTCTTCGACCGCTGCCAGATCGTCCTCCGTCAGGCGAACGCCGCTCGACACAAGGCCGAAACTCTCCGCACCCTGCGCGGCGGCGGTCCTGGCCATGCGAACAATCTCCCCCGTCGGCGGCAGGCCGCGCGCCTCGACCCCGGTGTCCCAGTGCGCGCTCTGGGCACACCAGTGGCAATCCTCGCTGCACCGGCCGAGTCTGACGGGGACAATGCTGCAGAGGCGAACCCGCCGCCCGCGGAACCGTCGGCGGATTCGGTCGGCGGCAAAAATCAGCGGCCAGGGGTTCGCCTCCGCCGCTTCTAAAAGCGCCAGCGCTTCGCCGCGCTCAATTTGGCGGCCCGCAAGGACCTGCTGCGCGCGCCGCTCCACCGGCGACACCACCGCCATCAGCCGCCTCCGGCCGGGTGAAAGGCGAAACCGGCCTACTTGGCACCGCGGCCGAAATCCATCGCCAGATTCCGGCTGTCAGTCAGTTCCCACTGGGCACCGGTTGCGCTGGCCCCCACCTTCGGGACATACAGATTCGCCCGGCTGGAAACGGTGTCGATAATCAGGATGGCGTCCCGCGTGGAGGAGATGGGGCCGCTGGCCATCAGGTAGTCTCCCCCGCGGGAATTGGACTGGGCCACGGCCGCCGTTTCGGCCCGGCCCAGGCAGAGGCCGGCGGCCAGGGCGCCCAGCACCACATTTGCACATACCAACAACACAACAATCAGACGTTTTGTTTTCATGATTACTCCTTAGTTATCACAATCCCAAAACCTCTTTATGGTAACTTGCGCTGGAGCTCTCGCAGCAGGTCGTGCCCGGGGGCGGGCACCAACTTCTTCGTCGTCGTATTGTACGTATAGAATAACATCCTGCGCTTCGCCGTGTCCACCACGACGAAGTTGACTGTGGTTTCTTTCGCGCGAGCTGTTGCAAGCAGGTATGTCGAGTAAACGCCGTTTTGCGCGTAGGCCGCCTTTTCCTGGCGGAGCCCGCTCGCCACAATACCGCCCAGCAGCAGCGCCGTCACAACAAGTGCGGCAATCGCCAACGTCTTGCCATCCATGGCCGTCTCCTTTCGCATTTCTGTCCGCCATCCTCGGCGGCACACCGTTACGTTCGCCGAAACCGCTTGCACGGAATAGCCAGCAGCACCCCGCTCATCACCATTGCCACAATGTTCGAAATAGCATAGGAAGGGCGCGACGGTTCCTTGCCGCGACTCCCCCGGGCTCCAAGCGCCAGGCCTCCCGTCACTAGCACGACCGCCGCAAGGGCTCCCGCACGGCCGCACCACCGCCGCCACCGTTGACTTCGCTTCATCCCATGCTCCCCTGCCCTCTCACAGAAAAGCCTCTATCGGCCGGACCATCGCGCGGAATATTGCCGTGGGAACCGACACCGTATCCCACGATCGGCTTCGCAGCCGCGCCGCCTCGGCGTAGGCGTTTCGATAGACGCCTACCAGCCCGAAGTATTCGCCGCGGAACCCATGCACGACGTCAAAATGCTCGGCGGCTTGAGGCTGTGTCAGATGATAGCAAAACACCAGCACGCCCGCAAACCCGGAACCGAAAACTTCTTCCCACCGGGCCAGGCTCTCCAGATCGTCGCGCGTGGTCCAATTTTCCCAGAAGCGGCGGCTCCCCGCCCGCTCGTATGGGAACCGGCGCCCTTTGACATCCGCCAGAAGGTTCGCCCCTCTGGAACTATAAACGACAAAGTCGAAACTCTTCAGCCGCACCCCGGCGAACAGGGCCTTCTTCGCCTCGTCCACCGCCACGTATGGGACGCCAACCGCCCGGAGATAGTCTTCGAAGCACGCCTCGTAGATGACCTTGCGGTTGGCCATGGCATGGGGTCGTCTGCCTATCCTCCCAATTCGCGATAATCAAACCTGACGACCGTGGGGCAGCCGGCGTCTTCGGGCTGCAAGTCGCGGACCAATACCTGCGGCCACTGTGTGTCCTTGTCGTCCACAGTGATAACGAACCGCGAACCGGCGGCCAGGCCTCTTTTCCTGTCACGTTTGTGACTGCCGATTCCCAGGCCGATTTGTGCGCTCTTGCCGCGCTTGCGCAAATGCCGCACGACCTTAATCACCTTGGCCCATTCTTCCCGCCAGGTTGTCACGTAATACTCTGCGGCTGATTCCATTCCAGGCCGAAGACCGCGCGCCTCCAGCAGCAATCCGAGAATCACATCGCCGCAGCCGAATCCGCACGCCGGCATGGCTTTGCCGCCCACGTCGGCAAGGAGGCGGTCATAGCGCCCACCGCCGAAAATCGCCCGAAACTCGCCCGCGCGGTCGTGGACTTCCCACACGGCACCCGTGTAGTACGCCAGCCCCCGGACAATGCCGATGTCAAAACGGCACCATTCGGCCAGGTCGTATGCCGCAAGCAAATCGAAAAGGCGCTCGAGCGACTCGACGGCGGCCCCCACGTCGGCTGTCCTGCGCTCGCGCTCGTCAATGTCGCCGAGTCTGCCCCATGCGAGGATGCGTTCCAAGCCGGCGCGCTGGCCGGCCTCGAGCCCCGCCCCCGCCAGCATCTCCTCGAGCGCTTCCGGCGCGACTTTGTCCCGCTTGTCCAGGACCTGGAACACCTGGGGCACGTTCGCCTCGGCGATGCCCAGGTGCCGCACCAGAGCACCAAGGAGCCGCCGGTCGCTGATCCGGAACTCCACATCCTCCGGTCCCAAACCGAGTTCGCGAAGCGAATCGACGGCGACGGCAATGCACTCGGTGTCGGCGACCTCGCCCTCCGCGCCCACAAGGTCCACGTTCCATTGGAAAAATTCGCGGAGGCGGCCCTTCTGGGCCCGCTCATAGCGAAAGCAGCGCGAGATGTTGAACCAGCGAATCGGCTCGGGCAGCGACGCCTGGCGGGCCGCGATCATCCGTGCCAACGTCGGCGTGAACTCCGGACGAAGGGCCAATTTGCGGCCGCCCTTGTCCTGGAGCCAGTAGAGTTGCTCGGCGATCTCCGGACCGCTCTTTTCAGTGTAAAGGTCCAGCGGCTCCAGCACGGGACCGTCCACCTCGACGAAGCCGGCCCGGCGGCTGACGGCCCGCCAGCGCTCGGCGAGCCACTGCCGCAACGACAGGTCCTCCGGATAGAAGTCGCGGGTTCCCCTGACGGCCTGGATCTTCATCGGTTGTCCTTCGTTCACCTCCTCAGGGGGTGTCGATCTCGTCTCGAAGACGTTCGAGCGAGCCGTCGGCGTGCTCGACCAGAAGTTCTACGTGCGTGGCGCCTCCGCGGCTGACTTCGCTGTGAACGGGCGTATAACTGACCTCGCAGAAACCGCGCTCGTCCGGTCCGAGGAGCGCGAATCCCCGAGCGTTCTCGTCGGCGTCGCCCTTCGGGGGAATCGCGGTGCGCTCGCCGGTTCCCTTTACCACGCTCAGCGTGACCCGTCGCGGCGGCCCGCCGCGAACCCTGAAGCGCATCCCGATCTCGCGCCGATAGCAGGTAATCCATATCACCTGTTCGTCGGCCACCATAATGTCCGGCCGGTCGTCCCGCCGCCGCAGCAGTTCCCACGCATCTTCGCTCTTGTTATAGAACCAGTCGGGTTGCCTGCGGATGAGGAAAGGCGCCGCAAAGACTTCGTATTGCCGGGGCTCAGGGCCGGCGTGAAAGGCACGGGTCCATCGAAAGCGGCCTGTTCTGTTAATCGTCTCAACGACCGTTTCCTCACCCGCGACGCCGAAAACGATGTAGTCTGTCGCGCTGCCGATCCGGAGTTCAAAGGTGACCGGCTCGCCGTCGTAGGCCCACTGGTGGCGCCGGTCCGAGAATCCTGCGACGGTTCGGTCGGTGTCGGCCCACAGGTAGGCGGGAGCCTTGCAGCCGCCGGCCAGGACGATGGCGGCGACCACCCCCGCCAGCAGCACAGCGCAACTGGTCGCCACTCGGCGGAACAAGTGTGAGTCCCCCTTTGCCTTGCGCAAGGCGGTTCCGGTTTCAAACTTGCGCTTCAGCGGATGGTAGAAAGGGTCGGCAAATCTGTCAAGATTATTGCCCGTTGGGGTCGGTATCGGGTGTGACCACGGAGTCCTCCGCCGTAGGCTTTGGCCCACAGGCGGATGATGGCAGGCTTGCTGAGGCCCATTTTATGGGCCTTTGCCCGCCGCATGTGTCATTCCGACCGAGCGGAGCCCATGCAATGTCATTCCGACCGAGTCCCGATAGAATCGGGACGAGCGGAGGAATTTTACCCGCTAGTCCTTTGGGCGGGCTCGTCGTGGTGCAGCCGGGACCGCCGGTGCCGGTACCTCGACGGCGGCCAGGTAAGAATTGACAAGGAATACGCCTAAAGACGGAGCTAAGGCTCGCGGGGCACCGCGTTGCCTTCGAGGGTTGTTGTCGTGCTTTCTGTCTCCTTTAACACCGTCTCTCGGAGCCGACCTGCGAAGCAAAGAATTCGATCCAAATCGGTCGGGTAGTAGCATGCCATTAGATACGTTCTGCCGCCAGAGAGTTCCTTTTCTGCTTTGAGCGAATCTGAATCCGTGGGGACAGGATACCGAGCGGCCCACGTTGAGTATCTCGACAGGCGACAGAGCAATTCCTCTTCACTCGTGTTGAGTTGGATATTGGCCTCGCGCGCCAAACTGACAAGATTGTGACTCCTGATGTAACACGGGAGGTCGGACAGCAGCCGGCCGCGAAGGGAGTCAATGTTGTGATGGATAAGGATCGCCTTGAAATAGTTCTCCAGCGCGTATGCCATGAGCATAAGGTACTGACTTTGGACGCACTTGCGCTGAGGGACTTGCACAACACGACAGTTCTCAACCTTCACTTCCGCCCAATATCGCCGGATTTCTGGTTTTAGAACGGCTGCTGCAGCCTCTAATTCCTCTGCGCTCCGAATCCACAATCCGGCGTCAACGAGGCGTTCCGAGAATTGAATCGCCCGTAGGACTTGGTGGGGTTGTAGCTTTTGTTTGCGCATGACTTGGTTTCAACACCCATCAATGTTTAGACGGACCCGCATAAACCATTGATTCAACCGTTTTTCGCCGCCATTTCAACACACTCATTGTTTGACGGCCTCCGGAATATCAGAGCGCTAGCGGCCCCACAAGATCTGGCCGGTTCTGCTGGGCGAAGACTCGGACCTCCGCCAAGACTTGCGCCTCCACCTCTTCCAGCGGGAGCGGGGTTTGGTGTTCTGGCAGATCAAGTCCGGCTTGGCGGGCGAGGGTCCATTTCTCTGGGTCGGGTGCCTCGTAGGTGCGACACCATAGAGATTCAATGAAGTCAGGAAATGTGGCGCCAAAGCCTATTCCCTCGGCCGCCCAGATGGCCGCCTTTGAGATAACTTTGTAAAGCCGAACCTTCTTGCGAAGCAGGAATTTCAACACTTTAAGGTCCTCGAATGCAACATTCGGGCACTCAGTCAGGCACCAGAATTCCCAGAAGTCCGCCACCTCCCTCGATGAAAGACGGCTCATCCGCTCTTCCGCGCTCTGCTTCATGGCCTGTGCGACATTACTGCCGGGCTTTGCCACAAGGGACCCCAGCGTTTGAAACGATGACCGTCTGGCGCGGCCTAGCAACGCTCCTTTCTGAAAGACCCAGAGTCCTGCAAAGAACATACTGCCAAGACGCATCTGGTAGCCACCGAAGAGGCGCTTCGAGACCATATGCGTGCAATCTCCAAGGAAGTGCTCTCCAAGAGTGGGCACTCTCACCTCCCGCTTGCGTCCAGTAGTGCCAAGGGTCTCCGTACCCGCCGCGCAAGCCATGTGCCACCGGTTGCCCGCCAACCCGCACGAGAAAAGGTTCCAGGAACCTTTTTTGTCGGATTTCGTAAACCCTTGAAACTACGGCACTTGCCGAGAAAAGGTTCCTGACACCTTTTCTCTACTTCTTGTTTCTACTGGCCAACGTCAGCCTTCACGCGCTGAGTGTTCCGCGCGCGGAACACTCAGTCGCCGTGCAAGGCTTCGTTGGAGCCAATCATGGTGAGTCCTCTTTGCCGATGTACTTGAGCTTGGATTTGAAGGCTCCCAAAGAGGACTCCATGACCTGCCAAGCAGTTCCATCGTCAAGAAAGACCATGGTTCTGGTGTGCGGCGTGTAATCCGCACCGGACACCTCAAACTTGATTGCTCGGTCGTTTGGGTTTGACTCAAGAATCCGGTATGTCACGTCTTTCCGTTGACCAAGGTTGACCACAATCAGCGTTTGCTGGGAGAAGTACAGATGGGTGAGATCATCCTCCGAGGCCCAATGGCCCAGGAGGCGTGAATGGAGATCCCGTGCCGTCCGTTGGGACAGGTCGACGATTTTGCCGCTGGCAATGAGTTCTTGAATTCCTTGGTCAATTTGGGGTCGGAGAACATATTCGGTGTAGCCCTCGACAACAATGTCGAAAAGTCCGGCGGCAAGGAAGAGCCAGGCCAAAAACGGAAACCAGAATCTCTTCACGTTTTTTCGAATTGCCGCCGCGATGACAGCAACAATGCCAAGGATCACGAAGTAGGCGATTGGCTGCCTCAACACAATGAAGGCGAGCGCACCGGCTGTGTATGCATTCGGATTGCGAATGCTAAAACACTGAGCGATGACAGTTGTGACGACGCCGACCGTCAGAAGGATCACGTGCTTCTTACGCTTTGGTTTGTGCGTGTCCGGTAGCGTTTCCTCAGTCATCGTCTTCTTGCTCCAACAATGATTACACGAACCCGCATAAGATGCGCAAACTTGGTTTCCTGCCAGTATAACACGCCGTTGGTCCATGTGCCAGGGCTGCGAACCCCGGCCGGATAGCCGCGTTTCAATATCGTTCGACGGTCATTTGACTGCCGAGTCCAGCGCCTCGCAATACATCCCGATCCGCGTTCTGTTGCAGTTGTAGTAATGGCCCCAACAGCATTTGTAGGCACGCGCGAACTCAGTACCGCCCTGGAAGAAGCGGACGACTTGTTCGCCTGCGTGCTGACCCCGCGTTGTGGCTCGCGCGCAAGCGGTGAACGAAGTGCCGGCGGCAGTCGCGAGTATCAGTTCGCCTTTGCTTCGAAGCCAGTTGTACGCAGGGGCGAAGCCGTGAGACAGGCTGACCGTGCCTTCGTGTGGCTCGTACATTGTTCCACCTCGCCGAAATTCCTAATTGATCCGCGAGGAACAGAATGAGTAGATGTCAAGCGTCATGGTGTCCTGTGCTTGCCGCAATGGCGAGGTCCACCCCCCTGACGGCGCCAATTCAGCCGCCTGGAACTCTAGGCTATGGGTCTCTCGCCCCGAAAAGCCGGGGCCAAAGGCCCCGGCCTATTCGCCGCTCCGCGGCGGCAAGGTCGCCGCGACGACCGAGGCCGCGCGTCATTCTTCCTCGGAGGGAAACTCCTCCTCCGGCCCTTCTGCCTCGGGGGGAGGCGCCTGGCCGCGATACCTCCAGCGACGGTACAGGCCCGTCAACGGACCGCTCAGCACATAGCCGCCGAAGCCGAGCGGCAAAACCACGTGCCTCAGCAGCACCCCAAGCGCAATCGCCAGAATGATGAAGACCAGGTGGCTGACCGGCCGCCCGCCTCGGAACAGATGATTCAGCAAGTGGAGATACTGGACATTCGACACCATCAACAGGCCGAGCCCCACCGCCACGAACGGCATGAGCCACAGTAGCACCGCAGCAGTGCCCTGATACGCATCCTGCCGCCAACAGGCGGCCAGACAGATGACCATCGAAACCAAGGCCCCCGCCGCGGCCGGCGACGGCAGCCCCTTAAAACTCATGTGTGCCTCTTCCTCCTGCTCGTTCTCAACGTTAAACCGGGCCAGTCGGATCAGCACGCATCCCAGATACACTGCCGCGCACACCCACGTCATCCGCAGGAGCCCCTCCAGGCCCGCCGGGATGCTCGGCTTCAACGATTCGACGACAACGCGGTTCATCAGGAACGCCGGCGCCACGCCGAAACTGACGGCGTCGGCGACGGTGTCCAACTGGCCGCCGAAATCGCTCGTCGCCCGTGCAATGCGAGCCACGCGCCCGTCGAGCGCGTCAAAGATCATGGCAAAAAGGACAAAGTACCCGGCCAGCATCACGTCGCGCGGCCCCATGCCATGGGCGTTGTCCGTGCTTCCGAGCGCCTTCATCGTCAGGGTAATTGCGGCGAACCCGCACAGGGCGTTCGCGAGCGTGCACAGCGAAGGCAGGATGGCGACGCGGCGGATTCTCATCGGAAGGTCCCGAGGATCGTCTCCCCCGCCCGGACGCGCTGGCCCGGGTGCACGGCTATCTCAAAACCACTGTCGGTCGGCACATAGACCTCGGCGCGCGACCCGAACTTGACCATGCCGAACCGCTGGCCGCGCTCGAGCCGGTCACCCACGGCGGCGCGACACACGATCCGCCGGGCCAGCACCCCCGCAATCTGGCGGACGAGAATAGGCGTGCGTCCGCCGTCGGCGCCGCGGATCGCCAGGCTGTTGCGTTCGTTCTCCACCGAGGCCGACGGTTTGAAAGCGCTGAGGAACCGCCCCGCCAGGTGCGCGACGGCCTCGACCTCACCCTCGCAGGGAGCCCGGTTGACGTGCACGTCCAGCGGGGACATGAAGATGCCGATCTTGTGCGCGCGCTGCCTCAGGAATTCCGGTTCCTCGCCCTGGGAAATCTCCACCACTTTTCCATCCGCCGGCGCCACGAGGACCCCCGGCTCCGAGGGAACGCGCCGCTCCGGGTCGCGGAAGAAAAACAGCACAGCCCCCAACCCCACGACGAACACCGGAATCGCATACCAGAAGAAAACCGCCGAAAGCACGATTCCGGTCGCGGCCAGGCCGCCCAAAAGAACCAACTCGCGAAGACCGTAATTCGTCAGCGGAATACGCATGGGCACACCCTCGCGCTCCGGTTCAAACCGGAAACCGCACGGGACGCGCGTCAGCCGCAAGTCCAGCGCATCAATCGGAAAATCGCGGCACGTGCGGGGCCGCTTCTCATAGTGGGTGCAACGGTTCTCGGTTTCGTTCCTGTCGAGAAACGGACAATGAAACGTCAGGTCACAGCAAGCACCACATGATCGGCACATACCACGCCGCGTCTCGCAAGCCCGCCGAACGTATCCCGGCCGCAGGTGGCTGAGGTACTGGCGGCGCGCCTGCCCCGCCAGACGCGACATCCAGCGCGCGAGGCGAGCATGGACGCCTTCAGGCTCCGCCGCGTAATTGCGGTTGACGGGTGCGATGTTGTCGGCGTCGTGTTCCAAGTCTCGCGTTCCGCGTTCTCCATCACTCCAGATTTGCGTGGCGGGAATCGAGTTCCTGCGGCGTCTTGCCCAGGCGGCGGCCGATTTCCGAACTGACGGCGTCCAGGACCACCAGCAGGGCCTGCTCGAAAAGGGACCCGCCGTACTGAACGGACTGGTCGGCCCATTGCCCGGAACGCTTCGACGGCGCCGGGATTACGATCGTCTCGTCCGCCAGGCGTGCCATCGGCGAGTCCGGCGTCGCCGTCATCGCAAAGATGTGGGCTCCCGCCTCCTGAGCCACCTTTGAGACGAGCACTGTCACGTGAGTCTTGCCGCTCGCCGAGCATGCCAGGAGCAGGTCCCCCGACTGGATCGCCGGCGTGGTCGTTTCGCCCACCACATAGGTCACGAGGCCCAGATGCATCAGGCGCATGGCAAAAGCCCGGGCCATGACGCCCGACCGGCCCCCGCCTGCCACGTAGATGCGGTCGGCCTTCAGGACGGCCTCGGCCAGCCGCTCAAGACCCTCAGGCGGGATCTGGGCAAGCGTCCGCTGCATTTCCTCCAGAATCCGGGTGATGGAATCCCGTATCGCCATCGTCCGCACCGCTCCACATGCCGCCCCAAGTATACCCAAGTCGGCCGGGCGGGACAATACCCCAACGCCCTCGGCACGGCGGGAGGCTGGCCGCTCGCTTGGACGCTCGCGGCTAGTCGAGCGTATTGCGCAGGCCGCGCCCCACCCTATAGAGCGCCGCCGGTTGGCGTTCGGCGCACACACACATTGCGCATGGCCGATATGTTGGCGGGCGATTTTGGGTGAAATTTGGGGGATTGGGGGCCGATTTGGAGGCTAAATCGGGCCTGGCGCTAGCGCCAAGGGGGTTCTGGGGCCAGAATGTTAAGATGGGCGAGGCCGAATCGGGCGCTTTTTTCGACTTTTTTTCACTTTTTTGTCGGAATTGGACCCGAATTGGCGCTTTTTGACCCCTTTTTTACCCCCTACGCATGCCGATGTGATGACGCGTCCGCGCGCGCGTTTTCGCCTTTCCCATCGGCCCTGCTCCATGCGTCCGGCGCCCCAGACTGCCAAAATGGCAGTGGAAAACGGGGGGGGGCGCGGAATGCGGAGTGCAGCCCGCCTTCGTCCCGGCGCGCCGGGACTACAGAGAATGGACCATAATCCGCCTGCGGGCCAAAGCCTACGGCGGAGGACTCCGTGGTCACACCCCTGGGGAAACTCCTGCGCTGTATCGGCTTGACAGCGCATCGGCGCGGGGCTACTTTGTCCCTTTCGGGGGGACGCCATTCGGCGGGGCGGTCCCGGCGCCGGGAACCCTCATCCCTGCCGGTAGGCGGGCCTCTGACCCGCCACGGCGGGCAAGCAGGGAGGTTTTGGATGGACATTTTTGTTCCCGGCCGCATCTGCCTTTTCGGCGAGCATTCCGACTGGGCTGGCGGCTATCGGCGAGTCAACTCTGGGCTCGAGAAGGGCTACTGCATCATCACCGGCACCAACCAGGGCATTCACGCCCGCGTCCAGCCCCACCCCACGCACTTGGTCGTCACGGCCGACTTTGGCGGCGGCAGGAAAGAAGGGCCCCGCGAAATTCCCATGGAGCCGGACGCCCTGCTCGCCGAAGCCCAGGCCGGCGGACCGTTCTCCTACGTTGCCGGCGTCGCCTATCAGGTCCTCACGCACCATCACGTTCAGGGATTGGTCATCGACAACGACACGACGGACCTTCCGGTGAAGAAAGGTCTGGCCTCGTCGGCCGCCGTCTGCGTCCTGGCGGCTCGGGCTTTCAACCGCGTCTATGACCTCAAGATGACCGTCCGCGGGGAAATGGAACTCGCCTATCGCGGGGAACTGACCACACCCTCGCGCTGCGGCCGCATGGACCAGGGCTGTGCGTTCGGCCGCCGGCCGATTCTGATGACTTTCGACGCGGACCTGGTGGATGTCCGCCCGATTCGCGTCGGCGGCGACATCCACATGCTCATCGTCGATCTCAGGAAGGGCAAAGATACCCAAAAGATCCTGGCCCAGTTGAATCACTGTTACCCCTTCCCAACGTCGGACCTGGAGCGGCGCGTCCACGAGTATTTGGGCCCGATAAACAAAGCGATTGCCGAGCGCGCCGTCGAGAAAATCGAGGCGGGCGACGCCAGGGCCGTCGGCCAACTCATGACGGAGGCCCAGACCCTGTTCGACCAATATCTCGCCCCTGCCTGTCCCGATGAACTGGCCGCGCCGAAACTCCACGCGGTCCTCGAGCATCCCGCCATCCGGGACTTAATCTGGGGCGGCAAAGGTGTGGGCAGCCAGGGCGACGGCTGCGCCCAACTCGTAGCCCGCGATGCCGAATCCCGCGACCGCGCCGCACGTGTCCTCGAGCGCGACCTCGACGTCACGTGTCTGCCGCTCGACGTAACCCCACCCAAGCGCATCCGCAAGGCGGTCATTCCCGCCGCCGGTTTCGGCACGCGCATGTTTCCGGCGTCGAAAGCCGTGAAGAAGGAACTCGCCCCCATTGTGGACCGCGACGGCCTGGCCAAGCCGATCATCCAGGTCATCGTCGAGGAAGCGTTTCGTTCCGGCATCGAGGAGGTGGCCCTTGTCGTTCAGCCTCAGGACCGTGCCCTGTTCGAGTCCTACTTTGGCGCGCCCCTTTCGCCGCAGCACTATAACAGCCTGCCGACGGCGCTTCAGAAGCACGCCCGGTATCTCGAATCGCTGGGCCGACGCATCACGTTTATTGTCCAGGAGAAGCAGGAAGGCTTCGGGCACGCCGTTCTCTGCGCGCGGGAGTGGGTCGGCGCCGAGCCGTTCCTCCTGATGCTCGGCGACCACGTGTTCCTTCCCGAGGGGGACGAGCCGTGCGCCGCCCAGGTCCTCGCCGCCTACGAAGCAACCGAATCGAGCGTCGTCGGCCTTTCGGTGACGCCTGCCGAGGAGGTCTGCAACTTCGGCACGGTCGGCGGTGTCTGGACCGGCGGCGGTGCGATGCTCGCGGTCACGGAGTTCGCCGAGAAGCCGGCCCTCGACTATGCCGAGGCGAAACTGCGGGTGGAAGGCGTATCGGACGGGTTCCTGTGCCTCTTCGGCCTCTATGCGCTGAAGGCC
>DATLBA010000121.1:0-28498 GCA_035527275.1 Phycisphaerae bacterium | reverse complement strand
CGGGATCGGCGGCGCCGGAATCCGTGGCCAATCCGGTCGAGGCTCTCGCGGCGCTCTTCGCCGCCTGCCACCAACTGCCCGAACAACCCATCAGTCCGGGCGATGAATTCTCGACGGAACTTGACCTCGGCATCCTTCGCGCCACCATCCGAACGACGTTCGCCACAATCGAAACCGCCAACGACAAACCGTGCGCGGTGCTTGAGCGGACCGCCACCGCCGCCTTCCAGGGTGAGTACGCCGACAGGCTTCGGGTGGACGAGTGGCGGATACGTTTGGCCGTAGCCATCGACGGCAGCGGAGCCCTGGCCAAGTCGGGCACGACGGCCCTTCGCGAGAAGACCGACGCGGCCGACCAGCAGGTCGAGGAAACCTTCGAGAGCAAGTGTGTGGGCAGCACCCGGCTCGACCAGGCCCAGTTGGCCAAGGCCCGGGCCGACCTCGAGCGCATCCAGCGCGCATTCGACCAGGTCCAGGCGGACGACCTCAATGCCGCGCTCCAAACCCTGCGCGCCTACGCTCAGGAGAATCCCGACGGCCCGTGGACGCCAGCGGTTAACACCATGCAGGCGGGCCTGGATCGGCGGCGGCTGCTGACCAAGCCGCTACCCGCTGAGGAACTCCGGATGGTGCTCCGGGACCTCCGGGCCGCACACGACCGCGCCAACGCCCAGGGCAACGCGAACCTGAGTGCGGAACTCCAGGCCCAAACGAGCCGCATCGCCGACAACAACCTCGAAACCCTGATTACCGAAGCGGCAGACGCGGACCCGATTGCGCGCGAGTTGGCGGCATTCGGGTTGACGTTCACAAGCGACGAGACGGCGAGGCCCCACCTCGTGAAGTTGGCCACGGACCGAAGCGGTTCGGTGCGCAGCGGCGCCGCCATCGGCCTGGCCATCCAGCAGAAACCCATCGAGTCGGACCTCCTGCTTCGGCTCCTGAAGGACCCCGAGGAACAGGCCCGCGGGGCCGCCGCCATCCTGGGCTACCGGACGCTCAAGCGCGAGGACGCGGGCGCGGCCAAGGTGCTGCCGATCCTCATCGAAAACCTGGCGATGAAAAACTTGTGGGCGCGGGCGCAGACCGTCGGGGCCGTCGGCGCTTTGGCGCCGAGCGGCTCGACCTCCATCGCCGCCGCTCTCATTCAGGCGTGCAAGAAAGATAGCGAGCCGCAACTTGAACCGATCTACTTGAATGCCCTCCGGAAAATCACCGGCCTCGAAGGGGAAGACGTCGGTTTCTACGAATTGTGGCTGCGAAAGCATGCACCGGAAGCGATTGAGGAGCCCCAGCCGAAAAGGAGCAAGGAGCCGGCGCCGAAAGCCCCCAAAGGATAAGGGCCGGCGGCCTCACGTCTCGGCGCGGTTGTGACGGTGGGTCGGGGCCCGCGCGCGGAACCGGCTCCGAAGGCCCGGCACGATTTCGCGCAGGCAGTCGTCCACGCAGTCCACGAACGTGAAGCGCACCGCGCTTCGGACCTCTTCGGGAATCTTCTCCAGGTCGTCCGCGTTTTCCCTTGGGAGAAAGACGTGGGTAATTCCCTCCCGATGAGCCGCGAGGACCTTCTCCCTGATTCCGCCGACCGGCAGGACGCGGCCCTGAAGGGTCACTTCGCCGGTGACGGCGACGTCGTTGCGGGCCGGATGGCCTGAAAGCGCCGAGGCCAGGGCGCAAGCGACGGGAAGCCCCGCACTCGGCCCGTCCTTGGGCGTCGCGCCTTCCGGCACGTGGACGTGGATGTCCACCGTGTGGCGCGCCGGGAGCAACCCCGGCCGCGAACACTTCGACCGGACCCACGAGAGGGCGGTCTTGACGGACTCCTGCATGATGTCGCCGAGTTGGCCGGTCAGCGTCAGGTCGCCCTTGCCGGGCATGCAGGCGACCTCGATGCTCATGCTGCGTCCGCCGAACTCGGTCCACGCCAGGCTGGTCACCGTTCCGATGCGGTCGGTGGTCCGGTCCCGCTGGTGGCGGTACGGCGCGGGTCCGAGATAGGCGCGGACGCTCTCACGGGAGAAGATCTGCGGCCCCGATGTGCATCGGGGCTCTTCCGCAATGGCCAGTTCGGTGGCCACCTTGCGGAGGATGCGGGCCAGGCACTTCCCCAGGTTCCGCACGCCGGCTTCGCGGGTGTAGGCTTCGATGATGTGCTCCAGGACGTCGCGCGGCAAGCGGACCTGGTCGTCGGAAAGGCCGTGGGCGGCCAGTTCCCGAGGAAACAGGTGCCGCTCGGCAATGTGGACCTTCTCGTCCTCGGTGTAGCCCGAGAGTTCAATCACCTCCGTGCGGTCGAGGAGCACCGCGGGAATCGCCGACGCCACGTTGGCCGCACAGATAAACAGCACCTCCGACAGGTCGAACTCGACTTCCAGGTAATGGTCGCTGAAGGCGTAGTTTTCGTCCGGGTCGAGGACTTCCAGGAGCGCCGAGGCCGGGTCGCCGTGGGCGTCCTGTCCCATCTTGTCGATTTCGTCCAGGAGGAAGACGGGGTTGCAGACGCCGGCCTTGCGGATGGATTGGAGGATGCGGCCGGGCATGGCGCCGACGTAGGTGCGCCGGTGGCCGCGAATCTCGGCCTCGTCGCGCACGCCGCCGAGGCTCTTGCGGACGAAGCGGCGGCCGAGGGCCCGGGCGACGCTCTTGGCCAGGCTGGTCTTGCCGACGCCGGGCGGGCCGACGAAACAGAGGATCGGTTCGCGCATCTTCTCTTTGAGTTTTTTAACCGCCAGAAACTCCAGGATCCGCTCCTTCGGTTCCTCGAGGCCGTAATGGTCCTCGTCGAGGACCTCCCGCACGTGACGCAAATCGAGGTTGTCGTCGGTCCGCTTGTTCCACGGCATGTGGATGAGCCAGTCGAGGTATTCGGTCACGACGGCGGTCTGGGGGGATAGGGGCATCATGCGGCTGAGGCGCTGGTGCTCGCGGAGGGCGATTTTTCGGACCTCTTCGGGCATGGCGGCGTCGGGGATCTTGTCCCTGAGTTCCGCGACGGTGGCCGACGCCGGGTCCTGCCGGCCCAGTTCTTCCTCGATGGCCCGCAACTGTTCCTTCAGGAAATACTCCTTCTGGCTCTTTTTGAGGCGCGTGCGGACGCGGTCGCCGATGCGCTGCTGAATCTCGAGGAGGGCGATCTCGTTCTCGAGAATTTCCGCCAGGGCTTCCAGCCTTTCGGCCGGGTCAATCATTTCAAGGAGGCGCTGCTTGTCGGAGAAGGGAATGGCGATGTAGGCGGCGACGATATCCGAAAGGCGCGGGCCGTCTTCGGCCTCGGCGGCGAGACGGCCGACACTTTCAGGGAGGCTCGGGTTCATCCCCAGGTAGGAGAAGAATCGTCCCCGGACGATGCGCATCAGGGCTTCGGCCTCGGCGCCTTCGAAGGGCGGCGACTCAACAGGCGTCGCGTCCGCCCAGAGGCACCCGTCGGCGGTGCCGATGTTGGCGGCCGCCGCGCGGCCGGCGGACTCGACAATCGTCTTATAGGTGCCGCCATCCTCTCGCGAACACTGAAGGATGCAGCCGACCGAACCGATGTCAAAGAGGCTGCCGCCGTCGGGTTCCATCGTGGCGGCGTCCCGCTGGGCGAGAAGCAGAATCCGCTGGTCTTTGGCCATCGCGGCATGGACGGCCGTCACGGAGGTTTCGCGGCCGACCTGGAGCGTCATCACCAGACCGGGAAACGCCACCAGACCGCGAAGCGGCAGGACCGGTATTCGAGTCGCCGGCGTCGAAGTCACACCTTGCGGGTCGTTCGTCATTCGGGCACAGGCCTACCTGCGGCGGCGATCCCGACAAGTCGGGACCGCGCCGACTCTGTGACTTTTCCCCGTTTTGCGCGGCCGCTTGACCGGCCTTTCAGCCGACCACCGCGGGTTCCGGCTCGTTGCGGGGTTCGGCCGATTCCTCGGCGACCAGGCCCTGCTCGTGCAGGTCGCTGAATCGGACGCTGACCTTGCGCGAGACGCCCGGTTCCTGCATCGTCACGCCATACAGGACGTCCGCGATGCTAATCGTGCGTTTGTTGTGCGAAATCATGACGAACTGTGACTGGTCGAGGAACTCGCGAATCAGAGCGGTGAACCGGTCAATGTTCGCCTCGTCGAGCGGCGCGTCCACCTCGTCGAGGATGCAGAAGGGGCTGGGTCGGGCGCGAAAGACGGCCAGCAGCAGCGCCACCGCCGTCAGCGCCTTCTCACCGCCCGAAAGGAGGCTGATGCGCTGGGGCTGCTTGCCGGGCGGCCGCGCGACAACCTCAATCCCGCTTTCCAGCACGTCCTGCTCGTTTTCGAGAAAGACGTCGGCCTTGCCGCCGCCGAACAGTTTTCGGAACAGTTCCTGGAAGTGGCCACGCACGTCCTCGAAGGTTTTCATGAATCGCTGGCGGCTTTCGCGATTGATCCGCTCGATAAGGTTCCGGAGGGCCTCCTGGGCGCGCGTGAGGTCGTCGCGCTGCTTGCCGAGGAACTCGGCCCGTTTCCCGAGGGCTTCCTGTTCGTCGATGGCGTTGAGATTGACGGCCCCGAGCCGCTCGACCTTGCCCTGGAGTTCCCGGATGTCGGCGGCGACGGCGTCCCAGTCCACTTCCTCTCGCTGCCAGGCGGCGTAGCGTTCGGCGAGGTCGATGCCAAACTCGTCGCGGACCCGCTGGACGAGGTCGGCGCGTTTGGTTTCGAGTTCGCGTCCTTCGAGTTCGAGATTGTGGATTTCGCTCTGCAGGCGATCGGTCTCGGCCTCCAGGGCCCGCGCCTTTTGGGCGAGTTCGGTCATCTCGGTCCGCCGGGTCGCGCCCTCCTGCGCCAGGCGTCGGCCTTCGGCCTCGGCCGCCTCCTTTTGGGCGAAAAGTTCGCTCAGTTCCGATTGAAGGGTCAGCATGGCCCGCTCGGAATCGCGGATCCGCGTCTGGCATTCCGCCAGGTCCGCCCGGGCCTGCTCGATACCCTCGGCCGTGGCCGCCAAGTCGCGCTCCGACGTCGCGACCTGATCCACCAGGGCCGCGTGTTTCTCGCGAAGGCGCGCCAGCGCCACCCGCGCTCCGGTCCGCTCCTCTTCCAAGGCGGTGCGCTGCTCGGTGAGGGTTTGCTGCTCCGACACGAGCGCATCGATGGCGGTCTGCTGGTCGGCCGCCCGGCGTTCGAGCCCGGCGACTTCCTCGCGCAGCCGAGAGCGTTCGGCCGACAGGCGGTCGCGTTCGGCGGCGAGGTTCGCAAGTTCCGTCTCAAGAAGCGGCGCCTCGGCCGTCAGTGCCTGGTGGTTCTCGGCGAGGCGCCTGAGTTGGCCTTCCACTTCGACCTTGGCCATGGAGGCTTCGTAAATCTCCTGACGCAACGTCTGCTGCCCGGCGTCGAGAGCCACAAGGTCCTCGACGGCGCTGCGGCGGCGTGCGTCGAGTTCTTCGATGCGGCCGGCGAGGGCGGCCTCCCGGTCGGCGATGTTCCGCAGTTCCGACCGCCGCGAGATGAGGCTGGTTTCCGGCCCGGGGGGACCGATGGCGACCGTCCCGTCGGCTTCCAGGACCTCGCCTGAGAGGGTGACGAACCGGTATCCGCGCATCAGCCCCCGCGCCAGCCGCACCGCTCCCTCCAGGCTCCGCACAATGACCGTGCGGCCGAGGAGGTGGGCGACGGCGGGACGCACCGCCTCGTCCGTGCGGACGTAGTCCATCGCCCAGGCGACCGCCTCCGGATAGGAGGAAAGGTCGCTGCCGTCGCCGGCCGGTTCAATCGCATCCAGAGCGAGGAAACGGACCTGGCCGGGCAGTTCACCTTCGAGTTCGCTGGCCAGGGCGATGACGTCGGCCTGATGGTCGGCGATGAGGAGTTTCTCGGCCGGGCCCAGGGCGGATTCGATGATGACGGCGTGGGCGACGTCCACTTCGATTAACTCCGCCACCATGCCGCGCCATCGTCCGGCGTGGCCGTTGGAGCGGATCGTCTCGGAGACGCGGCGAACGGCCTCAGGGATGCCTTCGCCCCGGCGTTCCAGGTCCTCGAGGAGTTCGCGTCGGCCGGCCAAGGCCGACGCCTCTTCCTTGGAGCGGGCAAGTTGCTCGCCGACGGCCTCGAGTTCTTCCTGCTTGACCTCGGCTTCCCGGCGTTTGGCTTCGAGGCGGCGTCGGCCGTCTGCCGTCTGCGCATCCAGGCGGGCGGCTTCGGCCTTGAGTTCCTCCTCGCGCCGGGCCAGTTCATCGAGGGCGCCCGTGATTTCATCGCGGCGTTTAGTGAGGCGCTCGCTCTGCGCGTCGAGGTTTTCCAGTCGCAGGTCGAGGCCGGCGAGGCGGCTGGCTTGCTGGCTTTTTTGCTGGGCCAGGTCCATCAGAGCCGCCTTCGCGTGCTCGATGCGGCCGGTCAGCGTCCGGACCTGGTCGGACACCTCCTGAAGTTTGGTCTCGATTTCGGCGACGCTTGTTTCCTGGCGTTCGGCGCGCCGGGCGACGTCGGCGGTCTCGCGGCGGCGCGATTCGAGGAGGGCCTTGACCTCGCGCGCGTGGGCCGACAGGTCGCCGATCTTTTTCCGGTCGCGCTCGACGACCTGCTCGAGTTCGCCGGCCCGGGTCCGGTGGAACCCGATTTCGTTCTCGCGAGTGGCGAGGCCCGAGCGGATTTCGCCGAGCCGCGCCTCGGTCCGACGGACCTCCTCGTCCAGGCGCATGAGATCGGCTTCGAGGTGCGCGCGTTTCTCTTCAATCCTGGCGAGAGCGGCCGCCTGTTCTCCTTTCCTATCCTGCAGGTTCCGGATGGCGCTGCGATGATTGTCGATGGCGCCGGTTTGCTCGTCGTATCGGCTGAGGGCGTAGGACACGCGCAACTCCTTGAGCCGCCCGGTGTATTCCAGGTAATTGCGTGCCTTGCCGGCCTGGTACTTGACGCTGCGGAGCCGCCGCTCGACTTCCTCAAAGATGTCGCCGAGGCGGAGGAGGTTCTGCTCGGTGCGTGCGAGTTTGCGTTCGGCCTCGCGGCGTTTGGCCTTGTACTTGGAGATGCCGGCCGCCTCTTCGAAGATGATGCGGCGCTCCTGCGGGTTGGACTGGAGGAGGACGTCAACCTTGCCCTGTTCGATGATGCTGTAGGCGTTGACGCCGATACCGGTGTCCATGAACAGTTCGCGGACGTCGCGTAGGCGGCAGGGCTTTCGGTTCAGGAGATACTCGGACTCGCCGCTGCGGTAGAGTCGGCGGCTGACCTCGACTTCGGTGGCGCCGATCGGCAGAAGGCCGCTGGAGTTGTCGAACGTGAGCGTCGCCTCCGCGAAGCCGAGGCTGCGCCGGCTTTCGGCGCCGGCGAAGATGATGTCAGCCATCTCGCGGCCGCGCAGGCTCTTGGCGCTCTGTTCGCCGAGAACCCACTTGACGGCATCCACGACGTTCGATTTGCCGCAACCGTTTGGGCCGACGATGACCGTCATCCCGGAGTCGAAATCAAACCGGGTCCGGTCCGCGAAGGATTTGAATCCGAACAGTTCGAGTTTCTTGAGTTCCACTCCGAAGCGCTCCTTCAAGATGTTTTCAGCGGCGCCCGCCCAGCGCCCGTGCCGAAAGGCTGCGGCGGGCGCGCCCGTTACGGCTCCCCGACGGAAATGGGCCTGGCCGTCGGCCGGTCGCCTATCACCCGATACTCGAGCGGCTCGAGGACCATCGGGCCCGACATCGCCCGTTTGCGCGCCAGTTCGTTCAGGAGCCCGACGACGTCACTATACGTCAGGTCCAGCCCCTGGGGCTCGTTATGTTTGTCCAGGCCGAGAGGCGACGCCGCCTTCTCGATCACCGACCGCAGATCGAGCAGCGCCTCGACCTTCAGATCCACGCCGCGCCGGCGCGCAAAAAGGATGACCCGGTCGGCGCCGGCCGAAGCCGTCGCGGTCACCCGGCGTGTTTCAGCCAGCAGCGGCGGCCGCAGGCACACGTCCCCGAACACGGCCAGATGGGGATGCAGATTCCGCGCGACATAGACGAACGGCCCGGCCCGCGTCGGGATGACGCTCAGAGCGAACTTGTCTTCAAAGACGCGGACGACGGACGTGCGGGGGTTCGCACGCCTCATGGCGCGCCAGGCCGCGATGCGGACGCGCGTGTCGTCGGCATCGAGTGCGCGGCCGATGACGCCGAGCCCCAGACCGTTTTCGAAACAACCCAGCGCCCGCACGGCGCCTTCCTGAAATTCGGACCGGCCGTCCATCGCAATCGGCTCAAGGACATGCAGCGCCTGCCCGTCCTGAAGATGGGCCATCGCGCGGCCCACGTAAAAGCGGACCGACTCGCGCGGATGATCCGCCAAGGGGCGCAATCGCGGCAACACGGCCGCACCGAACGCCTCAAGACAAATCGCCGCGCGGTCCATGTCCTCGCCGGTCTTGAGCGTCTCGACAAGCAGGTTCACGCGTGTGTCCCGCGCATCCGGCGTTTCGCGCATGTAGAGTGCACCGACGAGGTCGAGCAATCGCGGTTTATCGTCCTGAAATGCCTCAGGCACTTCGAGATCGACGCGTCCGGGGTCGCGCGTCCCTTGCGCGGCTCCCGGGAACCGCGCGTTGATGAGTCGGACCACCTGTTCGGCTGTCCGCACCGAAGGCGCCAGAAGGGCCAATCGGAAGCGGCGGGCTTCGAGCGCCCAGCCGCCGGCCAGGACGCGACCGACACGCGGGTCGATGGCCGTGCCGGGCTTGTCATCGGTGGCAAACGGCGACACGAAAATACTGCCGCGCCCCACCGCCCTCCGCTCGCTGCGCAGTTCGCCGCCGCGACCTGCCGCCACGCGCGTCAGGTCGCACGCGAGGAGGAAGCCGCCCTCCAGGCTGGTTGTCTCGGTGTTGGGCAACGCGCGGATCTCCAGGTCGAACGGCTCGCCCTTGCCGACGCCGGGCCGCAGACGGCCGCCGACCGACACCACTGCCGTATCTGGGCTGGCCAGGACCGCCTCCGGGTCATCCACATCGTAGCGAAGCATCATGGCAAGAATCGTCTGACGCACGCCGGGCGGAACCACCCGCGTGCCCGTCCCGTCGAGTCCCGTGACGAACCCATAGCCTTGGATGGGGATCGGCTCGCGTCCGGCAAACCGTGTCACTTCGCCGATCGTTTCCTTCAGATACGGGGGCAACTCGACGTCGCGGTGTTCGCGTGGCTCGGAGGGTTCGCGGCGTCCCACACAGGTCACGCCCATGGCGGCCAGGCTGAGGCCAGCCGCAGCGAACACGAGCAGCGGCAGGCGGCCATGGCCGGCCGTCGTCTTGCGGAAGCAATTGGTGCGCATACTGTCCTCGCTCTGGATGCCTTTGTATCGTCGCGGCCGGTTATCGGACTTTAGCAAAACCCGCCCTCCCAGGCGAGGAGCGCGGCCCTGCCGCCCGATTCCTCCCCGCGCCACAACCCTGCCCTAGTCTAGAGGGCCGCACAAGAAGTGTCAAGGGAACCTGCAAACCACAAAATCTGGTGGGCGCGAGGGAACGTCTCGGAAATCCGGCAATCCGGACGAAATTCCCATCTCGGAAAGGCCCCGAGGCCCGAGACGCCCGAGGGTGCGACTTTTTTCAGGCAGGCCTGCTTTGAGGTGCGGCAAGATTTGCTGGCAGGCCTGCTTTGAGCAAGACCGCATCCCTTCGGGCCTTCGGCCCACAGGCGGGTTGCGGCTAAACGTGGCGCTGCCATTGGCCGTTCCAATCTGCAATTTTACCCGTCGTAGCCCGCCACTGGCGGGTCAGCCCGCCCAACAGGCAGGGCGAAGGCGGGCTGCAATCGCAAACTTGTCCCGAGCGAAGCCGAGGGAGCGAAAATGCCCCTGTGCCCTTTAACTCGCTTGCCCCCCTTCTCTTTTTTACTTTCTTCTTGACAGACGCCCTCGGCGCGGCCATATAGGTAACAGTCGCGAGAGACGGCGCATATCTGAAGCCTTTTGCCGGGCGTCTGTGCTCGTTCGAGAGACGAGGCCGACCGGGCGTCTGCTGCTGGGGGGAATAATCCAGGCAAAAAAGAGAACCTGGCGGAAAAGAGAGGCGGCTAACCGCCGTCTTTCAAAGCGGCAGCGGCTTTCTACCCCTCGGTCGCTGCCGCGATTTTGCTACGGACCTGGCTCAGCCGGCGGACCGGCCGCCTTTTCTTCTTTCGCGGGCGCGGCGGGAGCCGCAGGCCGGATCTCCAGTTCACAGGCGAACCCCTCGGGCGGCATCGGCACGCCGGAAATGTAGAACGTCTGAACGAGACGTCCCAATTCATCCCTCACGTCGGGAACCCAATGAATCATGGCGCTGGTGTCACGCCTATCCAGGGTCACGAGGCTCCCCGAGATCGCCGTCACGAGGATTTCATCCTCGCCTTCGCGTGCCACCTGCGGCCCGGCATAGACCCACCTGCCCTCCTCCGTGGGCTTTCCCTTCGGCTTGGTTGAGAGAAAGAGATTCACAGGATAGTGGACCTCGGCGCCTTCGTAGCGTTTGACGACGACGTCCATCTCGACCGTCGGCCCCTCTGGTGGCCTGACGTGGCCGTCGGCTGGCGGCGGGCGCCCTGCCGTCCAGCCTGCTTTCGCGAAGGCCTCGGCCACCGCCTTGGCTGAATGGTCGGTCACCAGCAGCGAGATGGGGCCGTGCTCGTCACCGGCCGAGAGGAGCCGCTCGGCGACGCCGCTCGTCCGGCTGAATCGAACCGGCAGGCGGACCGTGTGCGTCGCTTCGTCCACACGGATCGGATCGGGCGTTTTGGCGGGCTTGGCCTTCTCGGCGGGCTCGCGCGGCCGCGCGTCCTCCGTCCCGACGACGATGGGGCGCAGTCCCTCGGGCGGCAGGTCGGGCTTCTCGGCCTCCTGAGCCCCTGCGGCCAAGCACGAGGAGAGCATCAGCAGCGCCGCCACCGTAGCCCGAGACATACACATCCCCCTGGTCCGGAGATCCGGGATGCATTCTAAGGCGAGGCCGGGGGGTGTCAACCACTTCGTCGCCGGCGCATGATCAGCGCTGCCCGACGTCCTTAATCAGGCCCCGCAAGGGCAAGAATAGGCTTATGGCCACACAAGCAGCCACGCCAAGTAGAAGCACGAACAACAGCAAAAGGACTCTGCGGCATCTGCTGCTATTGCCGGAGCGTGCGGCCCAGGTTATGAGCACCACGGGCACCAAAAGCGCCAATACCCAAAGCGAGCCGAGGTGGTACCGCGGATTTCGAAAGAGGTATGAGGCCTCGAACAAGACCAGAGTCGGGCGCGGGAGCCCGCCCTCGATCTCAAACCTCTCGAAGATCGCCTTGAACTCCGGCACTACGAACGTTACTGCGAAGGCGAGGCCCAACCAGATGAGGGAGCAAAGCACGGCCACGCAGACTGCCATCTGCCTAGCCCGGCGAGAAAGCCAACCGCTCAGCGCGGAAATCGGACCCGAGGCCATATCGAAACCCTCCCTGCTCGCAGTTTTCCGCGTTCAAGCCCCATTATACTACCTTCAACCCCTGTGCCATGCAAGCCGCAGGCAGGACCACCCAAGAGGGTGGATCTGCAAATCCTCATTAACTTTTTCCACTTGGCTGGCCGATAAGATTGGTGTAGGATAATAGAAGAGGCGTAATCAGTTCCCTGCGGTGTTCGTGTCCAGGAGCCATTTGGAACAACCGATGAAACTCACTTAGGGTGCCTCTTCGGGTGGTGGACGGCAGGCCCGCTTAGCCGGGAAGCCGGAAGCCTCCCAGAGGCCCCGAACTTGAAAGTGGGTTGATTCCAACGGGTCCTTACGGCACAGGCGGAGGCTGATACGACTGGGAAAGCCCGGACTCTGGAATCCGGGCTTCCTTTTTGCGGCGGTCGCCCGTCAAGGACGGGGCGCCGGTGCGCCTTCGAGGGCAAGGAGCCGCCGCTTGAGCGCTCCCCTGCCGCCGAATCCGCCCAGCCGTCCCCCCGCCGCCACCACACGATGACAGGGTATGGCAAGGGGAACGGGGTTCCGCGCCATCGCCTGCCCCACGGCCCGGGCCGCTCGCGAGTTGCCGACGCGCTCGGCCAGACGACCATACTCAACGGTCTCGCCGCACGGAATCTTCCGGGCGGCCAGTAGGGCCTTCCTTTGGAAAGGCGGCAGGGCGGCAAGGTCCACCGGCACGGTAAAAGTCCGCCGCCGACCGCACAGGTATTCGCGGATCTGGCGTTCGGCGAGGGCGGCATGGGCCTTGGCGGCATCGGAGACCACGTAGTCGCCAAGCCTCGGGAGGCGGCGAAGCGCCGGCCCGTTCCCCTTTCCCGGCAGGACAACACGCAGCAAGCCGCGGGCGCTTGCCGCGACGCCCATCCGTCCCCACGAGGTTTCAAAAATCCGCACGGCGATCATCCGGCGCCGCCTTTCGAGCCATGCTCCGAGGGGCGGAGATAGATGGGATTGGTATAGACCCATGGGCGACCGCGCCGATGCGCCTCGACGCGGTAAACGCCCGGCTCGGTGGCCCGGAACTCAAGGTCCGTGCCGTCGGCCTGGGCCGCCACGACGCCGTTGCGAAGCAGCACGAGACCGGCTTCGACGGGCGAAGCGGCGCGAAACACCACAGGCCCCCGCCACCGATGTTCCTCGCCCATGTGAAGGACGGCGTCACCTTGAACGGCTTCGAACCGAAAGCCGCGCGCATCGGCAAGCATGTCCAGGGCGATAAAAGCGCGCCCTTCACACAGCGCCTCGATGAGTCGGCCGGTGTCGGCCGCTTCGCCCTCAAGGTCTTCACAGAAGACGTGCGTCCGAAGCGTCTTGAAACCTTCCTCATACGGCAGGATGCGCGTGCCGATCACCGGGACGGCGATGGCGTGGTTGTCGAGGGAGCCGACCGCCACAAATCGGCACGTCTGGGTGATGCGGTCCCAGTGAGCCAGGACACCTGCGTCCGGTCCGCGAATCCGGCGGCGCCACGTGTAAAGAAAAGACGGGATGCGCCACGGTGTCAGGCCGCCGCAAATGTCGTGCATGAACGACCACAGTTCGACGCCGGTGAAGCCCGGAATCTCCCACTCGTGCAGTTGGCCGGCCTTCAGGGGGTAACCCAGGATGTGTGCCGGCTGGGGATGGGCGACGAAGGCCGCCGCGCCCTGACTTTTCAGGTCAAAGAGAACCCGCCGGACCGGTTTCCACATGAGGTCCGCGACATCTCTTGCGCCGAAGGCCACGACGTGGCAGGAGCGCTTACAGGAAATTTCAACAGCCACGATGACGAGCACATCGTCGTGCCATCCCTGCCAACCGTCGGCCTTGGCCCGAAGCGTATCATGGTCGGCGAGGACAAGGAAGTCGAGGCCGGCGCGTCTGGCGGCAGCGGTGATCTCGCGCACCGTCCCGCTCCCGTCGCTGTAACAGGAGTGGACGTGCAGCGCGCCGGTGTACTCACGCATCGGGCGCCTCCTCACCCTAAGTCCGACCGGTCGCCGGAGGCGTCGGGTCTCCGGCGCTCGGATTCGGCCACGAGGTCGGTTGATTGCATCTCAACGCGCATCTCTCTGGGCGAAACGGCCGTCCGCCGGGCCAGGTAAAACACGGCGCCCGGCAAACTGACGACCCCTTGCACAAGCCGCAGCGCCAGGATCATCGCCAGGGCCAGCGTGGCGGCCTCGGCGGCGGCATGCGGCCCTGCCGCGACCCCGAGCACCGACGGGCCGAACAGATGCTGCGCCAGTCCTTCGGCCACGCCGAACCCGCCCGGGACCGGAATCAGCGACCAGCCGATCCAGACGACCGGCATGTTGAGCAAGAAATGATACCAAGCGGCGCGGCTGCCCAGGCCGGTTGCCAGCCACCAAATCGCCAGGACCGAGACCGCTTGGGCGCCCCAACTGTAGAGGACAGCCGTCGCCACCGCGGCCTTGTGATGGCGGTAGATGAACAGCGCGCGGTCCGCCCTTTCCACGATGTGCCGAGGCGGAAGCCTCGAGAGCAGCCGATCCAGGCGCACCAGGCGCCGCATCCGCCGACTGTAGAAAAGCCCGGACCCCAAAATGGCCAGGACCAGGAACGAGACCACGATGGTTTGAGCCACGCGCAGGCGCTCGTCGCCTGCACTGATAAGCACGGCGATGGCCCCGAGCATGGCGAGCGAAACCAGCCCGATGACGCGGTCCAGGAAGACCACCGTGACGGCTTCCGGCTTGCGGTGGGTTTGTTTGGCAATGTAATAGGCCTTGATGAAGTCGCCGCCGGTGGCGCCCGGCATCCAGGTGTTGAAGAACCACCCGATATACGTCAGGCGGAGGCTTTCGAGGAACGTGATATGTATCCCCTGAACCCTCAACAGAAGCCGCCAGCGGACCGCACCCAAGGGCGACTGCAAAAGCATTACCCCAAAGGCCGCCAGGACGAACTCCCAATGCTCGGCAAGGCGCAGCGCGATCGTCCGGATGCCCGCCACGCGTCCCCCGTCCGTGTCGCTCCACTCGACCTGTCTGACCACGTAGGCCACCAGGCCCGCCATCACGAGGAAGCGCACCACGTGCCACAGAATCGCTTTGTGTTTCTTGTTCACGCGGTTTCCCCCGGGGAAGGCTCTTTCGTCGGACGGGCGCGCGGTTTCGCGCCGGCGGCGTCGAGCATTTCGACGAAGGCTTCGAGGCGCGTGCTGCTCTGGCCGTCGAGCGGCCCCGGCCGGTCGAACTCCAGCGTCAGAATCGGCACGCCGACCGACTCGCGAAGCAGACGGTCCTGAATGTGGCGAAAACAGAAACTCTGCACGTAATGCACGAGACCGTCGAGCCGCCGCTCCTGGACCGCGCGGCGAATGTCTTCGATTCGCCCTCGGACACCGTACGGATACGTATAGGCGAGGTACTGCTCGACGAGGCCGGTCTGCCCGTGCGGCTTTGCGGCAAGGGAGAGCGGTGGCTCCGCGACGTGGGTCGGCATGCTGAACTGCCTTTGAAACTCGTTAAAGACCACGCGTGCCCCCCGGCTTTCGAGAAAGGCGTAGAGCCCCTCACAGATCGGCGGAATACCAATGTATCCGAGACGGTGGCGTTCGGCAAGCGGCGGGCGGCGACGCGCCTCGGCCAGGAACGCCTCGGCCCCCTCGGCGTATGCGTCCGGGTCGCCGTTGAAATCGCTCGCGCCGACGAGCCATCGGTGGTTCTCTTCACCGGTCACTCGGTTTTCCTGCCACGTCAGTCGATCGATCTCTGCGAGCGCCTGCCGCACCGCTCCCAGCCGCTCGCGCCGGCGCTCCGCGGCCCGGCGCGTCGTGCCGAGGCGCTCGGCCAGGGCGTCGATCGCCGCCGACAACGCCGCCGCATCCTTCGGATAAGGATAATTGAACTCGACGACCTCTACGCCTTCCGACGCCAGGATTTCCATCAGAGCGTGTGTGTTCGAGCAATCGCCCTGCGCGACGCCGATTACGCGGCGCACGCCCAGGCGCCGAACGGTTGAATAGATGCCCTTAATCCACGCGCACGAGTTCGCGGGGAACCCGTTCCGCTCCGCCTCGGCCACCAGCGCGGTCGGATCGTCGGACGTGATGAAGACGTTGTTCAGGTCGAGCGGCACAGCGGCCGCCGCCAGCACCACTTCCACCGGGACCGTAGCGGTCAGGCCGATCGTGCGTGAATCAATTCGCCGCATACGCTTCCTTGATCTCCGCCCGGTCTTGCAACCGGAACGCCACAGTCAAAAGTCTAGCGGCGGCCCCGCCAGGTTGCAACCGGCGGCGGCTCGTGGCGCAGCGCGGCAAGCGCCAGGCCGCCGGTCGGTGGGATAAGACGCTTGAATCGCCGACCGGCCCGGCTATAATTTGCACGGCATGGGGCCGTAGCTCAGTTGGGAGAGCGGCTGGTTCGCAATCAGCAGGTCAGGGGTTCGAGTCCCCTCGGCTCCACCATCCTGCGTCGCTCGCCTTCGGCGAGCTATGCAGGACTTGTCCTGCATAGCACCGCGACGTAGGATGCCCTGCGTAGCCTTGGCGAAGCAGGGCCTCAAGACTGGTTGAGGCAACAATGCGGTACGTTTACCTGCTGGAAAGCCTTTCCCATCCTGGCAAGCGGTACGTGGGCCTAACGCAGGACTTCCGAAAACGCTTCGCAGCTCACAACGCCGGCCAATCGCCTCACACCTGCAAGCACCGCCCCTGGCGCGCCGCCGTGGTCATTCGCTTCGAAGACGATGGCAAGGCGGAGGCGTTCGAGCGCTACCTGAAAGACGGCTCGGGCCATGCCTTTGCCCGGCGGCACTTCTGGTAGTCGCAGAAATCGCCCCTGGCGGGCCGGGCCCTTGCCCCCGGCACGTACGCGGCGAACTTCGCCTTGGCAAGCCAGTTTTCTTCACTCGCCTCCGGCGCACTTCGGCCTTCGCCGTTCCTTGTTCGGCGTTCGATATTCTCCTAGCCGTCAGTCCAGCGGATTGATGACCAGGCCCGACAGGACCTTCGGGTAAAAGTAGGTGGACCTGGGCGGCATCTGGACGCTGCCGGCCAGCTGCGCCCAGCAAGACCGCTCGGCGTTTGAATTCCTCGTCGGGATCATCACAGCACATTTCCAAAACCAGCCCCAACCGTCACTGCCGACCGAAAATCTGTGAACGCTTGCCAAAGAATCAAAGATTGGTTTTATCTTCTTATTTTTGTCCATAGTAGGCATTGGGGCCATGTTTGCGGAGGAAATGTTTGTCCAGAAGTTCGCTCTGGATGGCTTCAACCTCCGGGCGTATGCTTAGAGTTCGGTGAGCGAGTTTAGCGACCTCTTCAAGTATTACAGCGCTTTCGACGGCCTTTTCCGGCGTCTTTCCCCAGGCAAATGGCCCGTGTTCTGCAACTAAAACGGCAGGAAAATGAAGTGGATTCAACCCTGCGAATCGTTCCACAATGACCTTACCCGTATTGACCTCATAGTCGCCCTGTATTTCCTTCGGCGTAAGCGGCCGTGTGCAGGGAACCGGGCCGTAAAAATAGTCCGCATGTGTGGTGCCGAGAGCCGGTATCTCACATTGAGCCTGAGCCCAGGCCGTTGCATATAGACTATGCGTATGGACAACGCCTCCGATTTCCTCAAACGCGCGATAAAGTTCCAGGTGTGTAGGCACGTCGCTACTAGGCTTCAAATCACCTTCTACGACTTTGCCTGTTTCCAGCGAAACTACGACCATGTGTTTCGGTTTCATGTTGTCATAAGACACCCCTGACGGCTTGATGACGACCAAGCCCCTTTCGCGATCGATACCACTGACATTGCCCCAGGTCTGCGTCACCAGCCCCTCGGCTACGAGCCTCAGATTTGCCAGCCAAACTCGTTTTTTGGGTTCTTTCGGCATCAATCTCGCGCCCCGTTACGCATCTCGATGAGCTCCTTCATTACGTGGTGTAGATTGCCCTTGAATTGCCGCGTGCCGAAGGCGTCGTGCAGTTCCTTGTAAAGTGCGTAAAGTTCCTCATAGACGGCGTGGGCCTTGGGATTCGGTTTATAGATTTTGGGCTTCAGGCCGGTCATGGCCTTCTGCGCGGCGGCGAAGCCTGAATATCCGCCGTTCTTTGCGCCGGCCACCACAGCACCTGCAATAGCCGCACCCAAAGCGCAGGTCTGAGCTGAGCGGGATATTTTCATAGGGCGCCCAGTTACGTCGGCGTAAATCTGCATGACAAGCGGGTTCTTCTCGGCAATGCCGCCGCAGTTGACGACCTGACGCACCTTGACGCCGTATTCCTCAAAGCGATTAATAATCGTAAGTGCGCCGAAGGCGGTCGCTTCGATAAGTGCTCGGTATATTTCCGCCGGTGTTGTATAAAGTGTCTGGCCGATGAGCAAGCCTGCAAGCCGCTGATCGACAAGAATGGTCCTGTTGCCGTTGTTCCAATCCAGGGCAAGCAGGCCGGACTCGCCGGCTTTGAGTTTGGCAGCTGCTTTGGTCAGTTCACGGTGAGAGCCATTTTTCTTGCCGCCCGGCTGGATATAATTGACGAACCAGTTGAATATGTCGCCCACAGCCGATTGACCCGCCTCTAGGCCGAAATAGCCCGGCAGTATGCTTTCAGGGACAATACCGCACAGGCCGGGAATATCCGCCAGCGGCTTGCCCATGGGAACTACCATCATGTCGCATGCGCTTGTGCCGATAATCTTCACAAGCGTGCCCGGCGATATACCCGCACCAACGCCGCCAAGGTGAGCATCGAAAGCACCTGCCGCTACGGGAATGCCGACAGGCAGGCCGGTCTTCTTGGCCCACTCATCAGTCAGGCCGCCAACGGCTTTGTTTATGGCGTAAGCCCTGTCTTGAAGCCGATCGCGAAGGTTGGCGAGCTTGGGATCGAGCTTGCGTAGGAACTTTCTATCCGGATAGCCGCCCCACGTGTCGTTATACATTGCCTTATGGCCGGCAGCGCATATACAGGCCGTCAGTTTGTCCGGAGATTCGGTTCCGGTTAGCATAGCCGGTATCCAGTCGGCTATTTCAACCCAAGTATATGCAGCGTCGAACACCTTCGGGCTTGTGCGCAGACAGTGCAGTATCTTGCTGAAAAACCACTCGCTGGAGTATGTCCCGCCGCATTTTGTCAGATACTCCGGCCGCATTTTTCCGGCCAGCGCGGTTATCTCCTCAGCCTCTGCCACAGAGGTGTGGTCCTTCCACAGCCAGGCCATGGCGGCTGGGTTGCTGGCGAAACGTTTTTGGAAAGCCAGCGGTCGGCCCGTTTCATCGACGGGAAGCGGCGTGCTGCCAGTCGTATCCACACCCATACCGATGACCTGCTCGGGCTTGAAGCCCTTTACCTTTGTCTTAGCGGCTGTGAGTGCTTTGGTGATTGTTATTTCAGCGCCTTTGACATAATCAGCCGGACGCTGACGGGCCAGATTCGGATCGCAAGAAAGTATCACGCCGTGATGGCCGTGGGCGTAATTCCACACCGCCTCGCCGACCTCCCGCCCGTTAGCTATATTGGCGACAATTACCCGAACCGAATTCGTGCCATAATCAAGGCCGATTGAGTATTTAGCCATTGGCGGTTTCTTTATGAAAGCCGTTGATAGGGATTTTCACCTTGGTAGATCATGCCGTCCGGCAGCGGGACGTTGATGTCTTCCAGTCCAAGCATCTGCACGGCGTCATAAAGCACCTTGCCGCACTGCCGGAAAGCGACGGCTCCGTGATGCGGGAAGTGCTTGCCGATCAGCACATGGCGGTAGAACCTCGCAAAGTTCGGGATAGCGAAAATACCAATGCACCCGAAACTCTGCGGGTTTATGTCGAGGATATTGCCGTCGGCGATATAGCTGACCAATGAACCGTCTGCGCCGCCCTGGACGCGGAAGAGCGTAATCGGGCCGGGCCTGAGTTGTCCTTCAAGCGTGCCGCGTGTAATGTCCGGCTCGACGGAAGGATCTTCCATAAGGCGGTTCATAATGAGTTGATATTTCATCGAGCAGTTTTTCATGTGGCAGCGTGGCGTGTTGCCGCAATGGAAGCCCATGAACAAATCGTCGGCTTTTGCGCCCTTAAGATTAATCTTTTTGGTTATCATGTCCGGCGGGATGGTGTTGTTTATATCCAGCAGCGTTGGCGGTGTTTCACCGGCCAGATAGCAAAGGTATTCGCTGAAGGCTCCGTAGATATCCACCTCACAGGCGACCGGCACGCCGCGAGTCGAAAGCCTGCTGTTGACGTAGCATGGCACAAAGCCGAACGCCTTTGCAAACGCCGGCCAGCATTTGTTGGCGAATATTCCAAACCGACGCGGGCCGAGATTGTCTTCGGCACAGCGTTTGAGCGCGATTTCAAAACGAGCCAGCTTAGGCAGCAGGTGAGGATATGTATTACCTTCACCGAGTTCTTTTATCATCTCGCGGACGATTCGCTTGACGGCAGGGTCTTTCTCATCAACAGCCTGATAAAGCTGAAGCATGTCCAGCTCGGAGTTCTCCATTACCTCAACACCCAGGTCATAGAGCTGGGCGATGGGGGCATTGCAGGCATAAAAATCCTGAGGGCGCGGACCGAACGAGAATATTTTTAACCCAGCTACGCCAAGCATGATGCGAGCAATCTTCTGGAAATACTCGATCTTATCGGCCAGTTGCTCAGGCAGACCGACCGGGATTTGTGGGATATAAACATTTAGCTGGCGGAGGTTGAAGTTATACGAGGCATTCAGCATGCCGCAGAAGGCATCGCCCCGGCCGTTGATGAGGTCTGTTATGCTTTCCTCCGCTGCAGCACAGGCCATCACCGGCCCCGGGAACTGCTCGGCGAAAATAGATAACGGACCTTCCGGGCCAAAGTTGCCAAGATAAATAACGGCTGCGTTGGCACCGGCGTCGGTGGCTTCGGCTACTGCCGCAAATGCGTCTGTTTCGTTTTCGATAATGGTCTTACAAGTGGTTATCTTAAGTCCCTGCTCTCGACAGGCTTTGCTGAGAGCCTTAAGACGATTGCGGGTAAGTTCAATGGGGAAACAGTCTCGGCTGACGCCGACAACGGCGAGTTTTACCTGAGGTGCGTTTGCCATGCGTGTCATAAGAAGTTCTCCAGAAAGTGGTTCGGATTGCCCAGCATCTAAGAGTCTTTAAAAGGTTTCCTTGCCGCCGCAACCGCGATTCTCGCCGCGAAACCGGAATTTTCGTGCGGCAAGTCCTGGTTTCATTCTAGGGGCGCTAAAAGCGATTGTCAACCGATCCCCAAAGTCTGGACAGAAATCGGGTTCGATCTGGGCTGGGCTTTCGGGGTCGGCAAAGTCGCGGCGGACGCATGCCCAGAGGGCCTTGCCAGGGCTCGCGTCGGGCTGGTCCAGGACCGAGAAAAAGGCTCGGGTCTGCAGCCGCATCTCCTATCTGTCTGCGGTTGCAAGAAAGGTCCCTGCATCCCAGCGCAGCAATCGACCGCATGAGGGACGTGGCGCCGGGCGGACTCAGGAAACTTTTCAGTGCCGATGCTCTGAAATAGGCCGGCCGTCGGCGGTCACCGCCAGGAGCGGGAAGATGATGTCGCTGATGCAACAGGGAATCATAACCGCCAGAACGACGAAAATGAAAACCAGCCCGGCCTGGTGGACCCAATCCGTGAGACCGAAACTCACGAGGTAAAGAAGCGACGCCGTGCTCGAAACCAGGACGTGCGCGGCATGCGAGAAGAAGGTGGCCCGGACGATGTGGTCGGCCGCCAGGAATCCCGTGGCAATCCCGACCAGGGTGAACGGAAGGACCAGTTGCGGGTGCTCGATGACACAGATGTGTATCTCCATCTTCGCCCCCAAAAGGAGGCCGCTCACATAGGGCATCAGAATGTCGCTGATCCCGCAGACGACGACGGCGCCCAGAAAGCCGACGATGCACGCCTTGACCAGCCGCCGCTCGTACCGCCAGAACATGGCCGTCGTCGCCGTGGCCGAGAACAGCATGTGCACCGGGTGGAAGATGTGAAACAGTTCCCGAAACGCGCCGGAAAGGCCCGCCTCGCGTCCCCCGTAGAACGGTTCCCCGACGAACGCCAGGACGGCCACCAGGATCATCCCGCCGACCGCGGAGAAGATCGAGAACGGGAGGTGAGAGAAGAGTTCCTCACGCAGATGCTTGAGTCCCCTTCGCATCGCGTTTCTCCTTCTCCGCTTGGGCGCTGCGGCCGCGCTCGTGACAAGAAGATAACCTTACCACCGCCGGCAGGTCAAGAGCCCTCGTGCCGCCGGGCCCCGGCCATACGCAGCGCTGCGTTTTTGGCGTTGGACCTGCGCCTCGCAAGAACCTATAATTGCTGAGCCGACCGGGCGTCTCCCGGACGGAAACATAGCGGTAGTCGGAGACGAAAAATGACATCGCTGGAGCGGTCGCCAGAGGCCGAACTTGCCGAGAGAATCGCGCGGCTGAAGCGCGACCGCTGCGCCGTCATCCTGGCCCACAATTACCAGATCCCCGAGGTCCAGGACGTCGCCGACATTGTGGGCGACAGCCTTGCGATGGCCCGCGAGGCGACGAAGGTCGAAGCGGACGTGATTGTGCTTTGTGGCGTGCGGTTCATGGCCGAGACGGCCAAGATCGCCAATCCAGGCCGGACGGTCCTGATGCCGGACGAGAACGCCGGTTGTCCGATGGCCGACATGATCGCTCCCCGGGAACTCGCCGAGGCCAAACGCCGCCGCCCCGACGCCGCCGTCGTCTGCTACGTCAACTCCTCGGCCGCCGTCAAGGCGATGAGCGACGTCTGCTGCACCAGCGCCAACGCCGTCCGCGTCGTGGAATCGATCCCGGCGGATCGGCCAATCCTGTTCGTCCCCGACGAGAGTCTGGGCGACTACGTGGCGCGCCAAACGGGGCGCGACAACATCACCCTCTGGCCGGGCTTTTGCCCGACGCATCACCGCATCCTGGCCGAGCACGTCGCGGCGCGCAAGAAAGAATTCCCCGAGGCCGAGGTGTGCGTCCACCCGGAATGCACGCGCGACGTGGTGGACCTGGCGGATCTCGTGGGCTCGACGAGCCAGATCATCAAGCACGTTGCCGACTCGCCCGCAAAAGCGTTCATCATTTGCACCGAACTGGGCGTCTGCCACACGATGCGCAAGGCCAACCCCGACAAGAAAATCATCGAGATTTCGAGCCTTGCCGACTGCCCCAACATGAAATTGAACACACTGGAGAAGGTGGCGTGGTCCCTGGAGGACATGCAATACGAGGTTACCGTCCCGGACGATGTGGCCACGCAAGCGCGCCGGGCCATCGAGCGGATGCTCGCCGTCTCCTGAGCCATCCGGGGATGCGAACACCAGGAAGCCGTCTTCGAGCAAAGTTATGAGCGAGCAGAACGCCCAGAGCGAAGCGGCCGGCCCGCCCGTTGGGAGCGGCGGACCCGGCCCCAGCGCGCGCGCCGCCGGCCGCCAATTCCGCCTCGTGGACTTGGTCGATCCGGAAATCCTTCAGTCGCTTCAGGACGGGTTTGCGGAACTGACGCGGACGGCCGCCAGCATCCGCGACGACCAGGGCCGCCTGGTGACCCGCCCCAGCCGCTCGAACCGTTTTTGCGAACTTCTGGGCGGCCCGCTGCACCAGAGCGAGGCGTGCGACCTGTCGAACTACGCCGCCGCGACCGCCGCCGCAAAGGGCGCCGACGTCCCCATCAAGTACGTCTGCCACGCCGGCCTCATCCAGTTCGCCGCCACGATTCGGCTCGACGGCCAACTCCTGGGCACAATCGTGCTGGGTGACCTGCCCGAAAAGCCCCTGACGCGCAGCCAGGTGGCCGACCTGGCCCACGAACATGGGGTGGATGAGAAGGCGCTTTGGGAAGCGGCCCGGGAACTGCAACCCTGCTGCGACGAAGACATGCGCGCCGACATCTCGTTTCTGCAACTCCTGGCCAACACGCTGACGCGACTTTGCTACCAGCAGGCCGTCCTCAAGGAGCGCGTCGAGGAACTGACGCTGCTGTCGGAAACCAGCCGCCTTCTCTCCTCGACGCTCGATCCCGACCGCGTCCTGGACAACATCGTCCGGACCATGGCCGAGGTGATGGACGTCAAGGCGTGCAGCCTGCGCCTGCTGAACGAGGAGGGCGACGAACTGGTCATCAAGGCGACCCACGGGCTGTCGCCCGATTATCTGAAGAAAGGCCCCGTCCTGGTGGCCGAAAATCCGAACGACCAGAACGCCCTCGCGGGCCGGGTCATTACCATCCCCGACATGCGAACGGACCCGCGCGTCCGCTACCCCCAAGAAGCACGCCGCGAGGGCCTCGTCTCGAGCCTCGCCGTCGGGCTGATTGCCAAGGGAAAACCGCTCGGGACGCTCCACATCTACACCGGCGAGCCGCACACCTTCACGCCGGACGAAATTCGCATGTTCCGAAGCGTCGCCGACCAGGCGGCCCTGACCGTCTGGAACTCTCAACTGGTCGAGGAAATCGCGCGGGCGCGCGGCCAGCAGATGGAACTGGCCCTGGCATCCCGGGTGCAGCGCCGGCTGCTGCCGGCCGGTCCGCCGACGATTCCGGGCTACGACTGCTTTGCCGTCACCTACCCCTCGCAACAAGTGGGCGGCGACCTGCACGACTGGGTCAAACTGCCCGAGGGGAATTGGGGCCTGGCGGTCGGCGACGTCGTCGGGAAAGGGGTGCCCGCGGCGATTCTCATGGCCGGCGTCCTGGCGGCCCTCCGCGCCCAAGCCGAGCACATTTACGCACTCGACCACATCATGGGCCGCGTCAACCGCAGCCTGGCCGAGACGACCGAGATCACCGAGTTTGCGACCCTCTTTTACGGGGTGCTGGACTCCGATGCGCGGCGGCTGACGTACTCAACCGCCGGCCACGAGCCGGCCATCCTCCTGCGCGATGGCCGGGTCCGGCGGCTTTCGGTCGGCGGGCCTCTGCTGGGCGTCGATTCGGAGGCCGACTTCAAGTACGATGTTGTGGACTTGGCGCCCGGTGACGCGCTTGTTGTCTTTTCCGACGGCGCCTGTGACGCGATGAACTACGAAAGCGAACGGTTCGGCCGGGAGCGGTTCCTCGAGTCCGTCCGGCGAAACGCCGACTACGGCGCCGAGCGAATGCTCCGAGAGATTCTGTGGGACATCCGAAGGTTCGCCGGCCTGGCGCCGCGCCTGGACGACATCACGCTGCTGGTCGTCAAGGTCCTCTAGAAAACCTGCCGCGATTCTCACTGCCTACGGCTGCTCTTCCTCGGCGACCGACCGGCCGTCGGTTTGGAAACGGATCAGTTCCCAGGGAGGAATGATTCCGGCGGCTTCCTCGGATTGGAGCCACTTTTGCCAGGCGCTCTGGTCGTAGCCGAAGTTCTTCTCCGTCAGACGCTTCAGCGCCGCCAGGATCTGTGGGTGCTTCACCTGGACTCGCTCGTACCGGGGCCCGAAGTGGCGCTCCGTCATGGCGAGGGTGGTGGCGAAATCGACGATCTCGACGACAGGCAGATCCACGGTAATGGTCGCGAGGCCCCCGCCGGCGGCGGCTGCTGTAATCTGGCGTTTCCGGAACGTCGGGGTCCCGACCCACTGGCCGCGAATGTCTAACATCATGTTGTATTCCACCACCTCGCCGCCGACCAGCCGCATCTCTTCCGTCACGAGGCGCTCGACAAGGAGCCACACGGCCCGCTTTTCTCCCAGACGCGCCAGCGCCTCGGCCGCGTGGTTCCGCAGGGCCGACACCTCGTCCAGCGCCAGATGGGCCAACAGGCGATCCGTCGCCACCTTGCCCTCGTAGGATGGGGACGCCTGGATGGCCTCGACCGCACGGCGGCGATGGCCGGCGCTGGTGTCACCGACGGCAATCTCCTGGAGGTACGCCGTCGCGGCTGCCGACCCGCGCTGGGCGTGTTTCTCGATCGCCTCAATCAACAGGCCCCGATAGCGCCGGTTCGTCCCGTACAAGACGTCGACGAGCGGCCCGACCGCGGCCTCGTCTTCAATTGCGAGGACCTTCTCGCGCCCTTTGCGAAAATCCTTCTCGTCACCCGTCCGCAAGTGGCGGATCTCGATTAGGCGAACATGCTTCAGATACTTGTGATAGGCGGCTTCGCGTTCGGCGTCGGCCGGTGCCCGAGTGGTTTCGGCGGGCGCCTCCTCCGCCCGGACGGGAATCGTCGCCAGCATCACAAGCGCCAGCGCCCACATCAGCCGCCTCAGACCGCCCACGGCGCACCTCCTATCCCTCCGCTTATTATACGAGACGGCGGGGAAAACACCGGCGCATTTATCCGGGTGGCTCACGTCGGGGCGGCCGCTTTCCGCTCGGCCTCGGCTGCGCCTACCTCGAGCGCCTGGCGGTTGAGGGCCAGGATCTCGCGCTTGCCCGCTTCGGTCCCGAGTTTCTTCTCCAGCAGCCGCACCATCGCCTTGTGCGACGCCAGGTGCTTCAAAGCGTTCAGCGCGCCCAGCATAATCATGTTGGCCACGCGGACGTTGCCCATCTCGTTGGCCAGACCCGACGCGTCGATTGCCACGAGCCGCGCCGACCCGTGCGCGCCGGCCGGCTCGACCATCCCGGCGTTCGACAAGACCAGGCCGTCCGGCCGTACGACCGGGGCGAAACGGTCGTACGACATCTGGTTCATGAGGACCAGACAGGTCGCTTCCTCGACGATGGGGCTCGCGATGGCCGAATCGCTGGCGCAGACGTGGCAGTAGGCCGTCCCGCCCCGCACCTCGGTCCCGTAGGACGGGAAGAACGTCACCTCGTGCTTGTGCATCAGGAGTTCGGCCACGAACTTGCCGAGCGTCATCAGACCCTGGCCGCCGAATCCCGAAAAGATCATCCGCTCGTCCATCTCTTCTCCGCTCCCAACCGGCGCCACCCCGCCGCGACCGCATCCCGGCGCAGCCGCCTGCATACGATAAAGGTATCTTGGGGCGGACAGGTGGGCAAGGGCAATTCGGGAAAGTGACCGGAACTGCCACGCCGACTGTTGTGGACGGGGATGAAAATCGTCGATTGGAAATTGGCGGGCAAGCGAGCTGCGGCTGCGGTATAATGGCGGGCAACAGCAGGCGGTTGTCACCGCCGACGGCGAAAGGAATCTAAATGCCTACGTGGCTCGACGGGCTCTTGAAGTTTCTGCTGATCTTCAGCATTGTCGTGTTCGGCCACTTCATCTTTGTGGCCGTTTCGCGCCTCCGGTCAAAGCGCAAGATTCGGTCCGAGAAGCCATCGGAATAATGTAACGGCTCCGGCAAAAACTATCTCAAAAGGATGCCACGGGTCCCGGCGCGCCGGGACCCGCCAGTGCACGAGCAGACACGCTGCCCGTGGCACACGAAACGGGTGATTTGGGATAGTTTCTTAGACGAGGGCATTCGCTTCGGTCGCGCGTCAGCGCGTGTCGGCGAAACCGCTCGTCGTCGCCAGCGCAAGCGCGAGGGCCTCGGCGAGGTCCGAATCGAACGTGATCAGCACCGGCACCTCGTCCAGGATGTACTTGGCCTCCATGGTATAGTTGTAGATGATCTGCTGGAAGAGCGTGGCGTTGGGAATCAGCACGCCGCGGCCGGACTTCTCCTCCCCGCCGATCGTGCCGCCGACCTGATTAAGAACGATGTGCGTCAGGTTGATGTCGATGACGTCACCGATGACGCCCGCGATGATCACGCGGTCGCCAATGCTAAACGGCCGCTTCAGGATGATCATCAGCCACGCGGCGATTCCCGTCACGGGTGCCTGCAGCGACCAGCCGAGAATCATCCCCAGGAACGCCGCAGAGATGCCCAGGCCCACCAGGGAACCCGAGAAGCTCATGATCAGGAAGATCAGCGCCACGCCCATCCATGCATAACGCCACAGAAGCAGGAACTGCTTGGCGTTCTCCGGCCTGTGGGCCTTCGCCTTCATGTACCGGCGGAGCAGCGTCGTGCTGAGCTTGTATGCCACGAAGAGAACGACCAGCGTGACCAGTGCGTAGAACACTCCTTTGTGGATCTCGAAAAACTCTGCGATGGACTGCCACATGGCATCCTTCCTTTCTACTGCCCAACAAGGCCCGCTGCCGCCGATGCGCAAGGCCCCGCGAAAATCTCCGGGCGTATACGGGCAACGAGCAAGGCGACGGCAAACTGCCGGAGACGCTTAACTCACTGCTGCATAGCCGGGAAACGGCTGCACACAAGATGCTGGTCTTCCGGCTCTTCTTCTATCACATCCAGAATGTCAGATACTTTCGCTTTGGCAAGACAGATTGAGGAATCCGCGGCCCCATAGTAGACCCAGAGCTCGCCAGCCCGTACGAAGCCGCCGCAGGCAAACACGACATTCGGGGCGTCGCCAAATCGCTCATACCGCTCTTGCGGGCCCAAAAGCCACCGGCGTGCCCGTCCGATCAAGCGATGCGGCTTCTCGATGTCTACGAGCGCTGCACCCAGCCTGTATATCGGATTGCCGGCTAGCTCCTTTACGCCGTGGTAGATCAACAGCCAACCTTCTTCGGTCTCGACCGGAGGTAGACCCGCACCTACCCTCACGCCGTCCCACCACGGATCCCCCCGGACTGGAAGGACTACTTGGTGGCGGCCCCAGTGGACCATATCCCGTGAATACGCCAACCAAACACTGCCACCGTGTCGGCATGGCCGATGGAGAATCGCATAGGCCCCGTCAAACCGCCGAGGAAACAGAACACCGTTTTTGTCCTCCGGTGGGAAGACAAGACCGACCCTTTCTACAGTGCCAAAATCGGCGGTTTTCGCTAGGGCTATACCAGGACCATCGGGACCGTAGGCCGTGTATGTCAGGATCCAGGTGTCGAGCTCTTCCATCCAAGTGATCCGGCAATCCTCGACGCCGTTCGCTTCGTGCGGGATTCCTTGCTTGGCATGAAGCAGTGCGCGATCTTCGACTTGCCATCCCGTTACGCCGTCCGGGCTGCGTGCAACGATCAGGTGAGACCGGCCGGAGCAGCTTTCCACTCGCATCAGCAACAGGACTTCGTCACCGAGATCGGCTGCTCCCGCGTTGAAGACCGTATTTGCCTGGTAGGGCAGCTCCTTCGCTGTGATCAACGGATTACGCTCACTGCGCACAAAGATCTCTTCCATAAGGTTTGACTCCTATCGCTCAGCCATCAGTTCACTAACCTGTCTCAGTTAGTTTCGGT
>DATLBA010000120.1:0-4983 GCA_035527275.1 Phycisphaerae bacterium | reverse complement strand
TGACTTGCATGCTCGCGCGCTATAACCTGTGCCCATGCCTACGCTGGACTGGATCGGGAAGAAGGCTGTCATCAACCACCATCGGGAGGTTCCGTATCATCTTCTGCGGTGCGACGCGAAACTCTCCGTCGGCGATCCCGGAAGCGGCAACCTCCTGGTCGAAGGCGATAACCTCCTGGCTCTCAAGGCCCTTCTGCCCTACTACGCGGGCCAGGTGAAGTGCATCTACATTGACCCGCCGTACAACACGGGCAACGAGAAATGGGTCTATAACGACGCCGTCAACTCGCCCGAAATCCGCCGGTGGCTCGGCAAGGTGGTCGGCCAGGAGGCCGAAGACCTCTCCCGCCACGACAAATGGCTCTCCATGATGTACCCGCGCCTCGCGATTCTCAAGGAGTTACTACACCCCGACGAGGGCATCATTTTTGTAAGCATTGATGATAATGAGTTTGCCACTCTGAAGTTGCTCATGGATGAGATGTTTGGGCAACGTAACTTCTTTGCACAAATCGTTGTTGAGGCCAATCGACGTGGCCAAACGTATAAGCAGATATCCAAGAACCACGAATACATTCTATGTTACGCCAGGTCTGATAAGACAGTGCTGCGGGAGATAGAAACAAACGGCGAGAACTTAGACAAGAGGGATGAATGGGGGGCGTATTCGCCTAGAGAACTGAGAAACCGGAACCCGAAATTCAATAGACGTAACCGCCCAAATCTTTTCTACCCAATTTGCATCGACCCGCACCATGGCGATTCGGAGGGACTTCATTGCCTATTGCCCGAGCGCCGCGAGTCTGCGATTGAAACTCTCCCGCTTAATAGCAAAGGAGACGAAAGCTGCTGGCGATGGGGCAAGCCGAAACTCTTGGAGGCGATTGGACGGGGATTGCAGGTTGTATATGCTTCAAAAACTCGGAATGGGGAATGGAGAATCTTCGAGAAGTACAGAAAGGAAACCGTCAAACCGAAGTCGCTGTGGAGTGAAACGCAATTCATAAGCGAACAAGGAACCAGCCTACTTCGACAAATGGGCATGGGCGAACTATTCCAATTCCCAAAACCAATCGCGCTGATTCAGCGAATCGTTGCCATTGCGACGAACCCATGTGATTTGGTCTTGGATTCCTTCGCGGGAAGTGGAACAGCGGGCCATGCGGTACTGGCGCAGAATAAGGCCGACAGCGGAAACCGGCGCTTCATCCTCGTTGAAATGGAGCCGGACATCTGCCGAAACGTCACCGCCCAACGCTTGTCGCGGGCCATCGAGGGATACGAAACCAACGGCAAGCCCATCGAAGGTCTCGGCGGCGGGTTCCGCTACTGCACCCTTGCCGAACCGCTGTTTGACGAGGGCGGCACCATCCGCCCGGAAGTCACCTTCGCCGACCTTGCCGCCCACGTCTTTTTCACGGAAACCGGCGAACCGATCCCCAAGCGGACCAACGGCCGTAAGCCCCTTCTCGGCGTCTGCAACGGCACGGCCTATTACCTGCTTTTCAACGGCATTCTCGGCGACAAGCGGCCCGACGGCGGCAACGTCCTCACGGGGAAGACTCTCGCGCAACTTCCCGCGCACGACGGCCCGAAGGTCGTCTATGGCGAAGGCTGCCGCATGGGAAAAACGCGCCTCAAACGTGAACGAATCACCTTCAAACAAGTGCCCTACGAGATAAAAACAGCATAAGGGGGTGTGATCATGGACAAAAAAATCGTTGTTCGCCTGCATTCGAGTTTCGAGGATATGGTCCGTAAGCACCCGGAGAGCGGCGTGGAGTTCTGGTGCGCGCGGGACCTCCAGATGCTCCTGGGCTACAACCATTGGAGGACGTTTGCAGCGGTCATAGACAAGGCCATAACCGCTTGCGAGAACTCGGGTTACGACCCCAAGGACCATTTTGCGCGCGCGCGCAAAATGGTGGACCTGGGATCGGGAGCGAAGCGAGAAATCGAGGACATCGCCCTCACCCGCTACGCCTGCTACCTGATCGCCCAGAACGGCGACCCCGCCAAGGAAGAGATCGCCTTCGCCCAGACCTATTTTGCCGTCCAGACCCGCAAGCAGGAGATCATCGAAAAACGCCTGGCCGAGGCCGAACGAGTCAGCGCCCGTCGCAGGCTCACGCAGTCGGAGAAGGAACTCTCCGGCATCATCTTCGACCGACTGCGCGAGAACGAAAGTTTCGCCCGCATCCGAAGCAAAGGCGACACGGCCCTTTTCGGCGGCCGCACCACCCGGGACATGAAGGGCAAACTCCGCGTCCCGAGAGGGCGCCCCTTGGCCGACTTCCTGCCCACCATTACCATCAAGGCCAAGGACTTCGCCAACGAAATCACCAACTTCAACATCAAGCAAAATGGCCTCGGCACAGAGTTCGCGATCACCGACGAGCATGTCAAAAACAACCGCGAAGTCCGCCAACTCCTGGTGGACCGGGGCATCGTCCCCGAAGCCTTGCCCCCGGCAGAGGATGTGAAGAAGGTCGAGCGCAGGCTGCTATCGGAACAGAAGAAATTGCCCAGGCAGATCGAGCCTCTCGCGGGCGATGCGGAGACGGGGAACTGATGTTCCAACTTAAAGAATACCAGCGCCGGTGCCTGGACGAACTCGCCGCCTATTTCCGGCGGGTAATCGAGTTGGACCCCTTTGTGCCCGACGCGGCCAAGGTGGCTTTCTTGGAAGATCCGAAGCGCGCCCCCTATCGAGAAGTCGAAGCGGTGCCCGGCCTTCCCTACGTCTGCATCCGCGTGCCGACCGGCGGCGGCAAGACCTTCATGGCCGCCCATGCGGTCGGCACTGCCGCGCGCGATTTTCTGCGCGCGGACCGCTGCCTCGTCCTTTGGCTTGCACCCACCAAGCAGATTGTCGAACAAACGCTCAATGCCCTTCGCGGCAAGCGCCATCCCTACCGCCAGGCCCTCGACGAGGCGTTCGGCGGCTGCGTCACGGTGATGGACCTGCCCGCCGCTCTCGGCATGAGCCGCTCGGCACTCGATTCCGACACCGTCCTAATCGTTTCCACCCTTGCCGCCATGCGAGTTGAGAACACCGACGGCCGCAAAATCTACGAGCCGAACGGCCAGTTGATGGCCTGTTTCGACGATCTCACCAGGGAACAGTTGGAGCGCCTGGGTAAGGTCGAGGAAGGCTACGATCCCACGGCCCCGACCCTGGCGAACCTCCTGCGCCTCCGCCGACCGCTTGTTATCGTGGACGAGGCACACAATGTGCGCACACACCTTTCGTTCGAAACCCTCGCGCGCTTCGCCCCCTCGTGCATCCTGGAGTTCACGGCCACGCCCGACCAGGACCCCAAGGGCGACCCGTCGAACGTCCTGACGCACGTCTCGGCGGTGGAACTGAAGACCGAGGAGATGATCAAACTCCCCATCCTCCTCAAGTGCAGGCCGCAATGGAAAGAGGCCGTCCAGGAAGCCGTCCAGAAACAGGCTGAACTCGAACGCCTCGCCAAAGAGGAAGAGAAAACGACCGGCCAGTATCTTCGCCCCATCGTTCTCTTCCAGGCCCAGCGCAACATCGAGGGCGAGAAGAACGTCACTTTCGACGTTTTGAAAGAGTCCCTCTTGGCCGATTTTGGAATCCCGGAGGAGCAGATCGCCGTCGCGACAGGCGGCGTCAACGACCTCGAAGGCGTGAAGGTCCTGGACCGCGGCGAGGCCCTTCGCTTCATTATCACCGTGGACAAACTCCGCGAGGGATGGGACTGCCCCTTCGCCTACGTCCTCTGCACGGTCTCCAACCTCCGAAGCACCACGGCCGTGGAGCAGATTCTCGGCCGCATCTTGCGCATGCCCTATGCCGCCAAGCGCCGGAATGAGGATCTCAATCGCGCCTACGCCTTCGCCACGCAAAAGGGCTTCGTGGATGCCGCGAACGCGCTCACGGAAGCCCTGGTCGAGAGCGGCTTTGAGAAGTTCGAAGCCAAGACCATGATCCAGAGCGAAACCGGGCCGCTCGATTTCGGCCCGCTCTTTGAGAAGCCGGTTTCCGAAACCGTCTCGACCGAGCCCGACGCGGAGGCCCTGCCCCCCGAGCTACGCGCCAAAATCAGCACGCAAAGGGAGGGCGAAGCCGTCCGCATCCAATACTCAGGACCCCCGATCACCGAAAAACAAACGCGGGCCTTGAAGGCGGTTTTCGAGAAACCCGAGGACAAGGAAGCCATGGAGCGCCTTTGCCGCAGGTCCCGCGGCGAAGACGCCTCCCCGGCCGCCCTGGGCAAGAAACTCGCGGTCCCCGCCTTGGTGGTCCGCATCGGCAAACAGTTGGAGTTTTTCGAGGACCAGTTCCGCGAAGTTCCGTGGCGCCTGTCGCAGTGCGACCCCGCCTTGACCGAGGTCGAGTTCGCCCTCAAAACCGGCCCCGCCCAAGTCGCCGAGGTGGACGTCGATGACAAAGGCAAGATCGGTTACCACTTCGTGGAGGAACTCGAGCGCCACTTGGCCTTGATTGACATACGCGGACCCCAGACCGAGGAGGAACTTGCGGTTTGGCTCGACCGCGCCATCGAGCACCATGACATCACGCAGGACGAAGCCAGCCGATTCCTTCGACGCATGATAGGGGCCCTCGTCCAAGATCGCGGGTTCTCCTTACAGCGACTGGCCGCCAACCGCTTCCGTCTGCGCGATGCCGCCAGAGACAAGATTCAGGCCCATCGTGCTACCACCGAGCGCCAAGCGTATCAGAAGATGCTTCTTCCCGACGCGGCCATGCCGGTTGAGGTGAGTCCGGAGGTCTGCTTCACGTTCCCCCTGGACGCCTACCCCGCTGTCACCTGGCATACAGGACCGCAGATATTCGACAGGCACTACTACCAGAACATCGCGGAAATGAACGGCGAGGAGGCGGCCTGCGCGGCAATAATAGATTCAATGCCCGAAGTCGAGTACTGGGTCCGCAACCTTGTGCGCGACGGCTATTCGTTCTGGCTTCAGACCTCTACGGACAAGTTT
>DATLBA010000119.1:0-11672 GCA_035527275.1 Phycisphaerae bacterium | reverse complement strand
GGCGAACTGCGGCTGACGCTCCTGCGGAGTTCCTACGACCCCGATATCTATCCGGATCAGGGGCTGCACCGGATAAAATACGCGCTTTATCCGCACGCGGGCGACTGGAAATCGGGCGTGTGGGAGGAAGGCGAGGCGTTTAATTCGCCGGCGCTGGCTACCGAGCCGCCCTCGGCGGCGCTGGGCAAGAGCCACGCCACGCGGCCCGAAGAGGACGCGATGCTTTCCTTGGAGCCTGCTCACGTCCGGCTTTCGGGCGTCAAGGAAGCGGAAGAAGGCGGGGAAGTGGTGGTGCGCTTCGCGGAGATCGAAGGCCGGCGCGGCGTAGCGGTCTTGACGCTCCCCGTGCCGGTCAAGTGCGCGCGGCGGTTCGACCTGCTCGAACGCCCGCTGGAAGGCCTCGCCACTCCGGAGGTCTCTGGCCGGAGCGTGCGCGTGGACGTCCGCCCGCATGAGATCATAACGCTGGGACTGGAAGTCTGAACGGGGTCTTCGGTGCGGGTTTCTCCAGCAGCGTGGGGATTGCCTACACTCAACGCGCCCACCGACGCTCGCCCACCGGAGCCTGCCCCGATTCATCGGGGTCCCTTCGTCCCGGAGCCGACCCTGAGTGGAGCGCAGCACAGGCGAAGGGGTTCCCCGCCGCGCGTGTCCCTCGCGTCTTACTTCGCCGCGGCGATTCCCTTGCGCCCCAGGAGGACGTGGTACACGCCCATCGGCTCCGGCAGCGCGACGAAGTCTGCGAACCCCGCCGGCCGAAGCAGCGAAAACGGCCCGCGGATGCATCATCACATCGGCATGCGTAGGGGGCAAAAAGGGGGTCAAAAAGCGCCAATTCGGCGCAAGTTCCGACAAAAAAGTGAAAAAAAGTCGAAAAAAGCGCCCGATTCCGCCTTGCCTATCTTAACATTTCGGGCCTCAAACCCACTTGGCGCTGGCGCCAGGGCCGATTTGGCCTCCAAACTGGGCCGAAATCCGCCAAAACCCACCCAAAATCGCCCGCCAACATATCGGCCATGCGCAATGCGTCCAACTAGCCGCGAGCGTCTAAGGGAGCGGCCCGCTGGCGGCGGGCTTCGTAAAAGAGAATGGCGGCTGCGGCGGCGGCGTTCAGGGAACCGATTTGGCCATACCGCGGGATGTGAACGAGCAGGTCGCACCGCTCGAGTAGGGCGGGGCAGATGCCGCGCGATTCGCTGCCGATGAGAATGGCTGTGGGACGGCGAAAATCGCATTCGATGACGGTTGTGTCGGCCTTCTCGCTCGCCCCGACAATCGCCGCGCCGGCGTCCTTCAGCCGCTCGGCCAGGGCCGAAAGGTCCTCGACGCGTGCAATCGGCACGCGATTGACGGCCCCGGCAGACGCCCGGGCGACGGCCGCGGTCACGCCCACCTGTTGCCGCTCGGAAATGAAGAGGGCGTTGAGCCCGAAACCCTCGGCCGAGCGGACAATGGCGCCGAAGTTTTGGGGGTCCTGGATGCGGTCCAGAACGGCGTAGAGCGGCATCGGCGGAGGCTCCGAGAGGAGGGTGTCGGCGTCGGCGTAGGGGAACGGCGCCATTTTCGCCACGTATCCCTGATGTTCGGGGTGGTGGCAGATCCGCCTCAAGCGTTCGGGCGGCTCGATTTTCACCGGGACGTCGAGGGCCAGTGCCCTCTGGGCCGCCTCGTCCAGTTCGTCCGCCTGCAGGCTGTCGGCGAGGAGCAACTCGAGAATCCGCCACTTGCCGACCTGGAGGGTCTCGGTGACGGCGTTCCTCCCCCAGAGCCAGCATTTCTGATGACTTCCGAGGAGCGGCTTCTTTGGTTTGCGTTTCCGGAGTTTGGCCATGAGGGAACTATACAGGTGGCTGCCGACCGGAGCAAGGCGGCTCATTCCTGCCACAATGGCGGCGAGGGGGTGAAAACGTGCCAGTCTGACAGCGCCGGCAGCGGTTCGGGATACGTGGCAAAGGGGCGGGACCGGCCGGAAAACGGCTCTGGCGGGCGGCGAGGAGCAGTTTCCGCTCTTTGCCCTGGCTTTTGGCACCCGCTTTGCTAAACTAGCCGATGGAGGGGAGTGTGCATGTTCAGGCCGTCGCCGGTAGGGTCGGCGGCGAGGTCCAGTGCCGGTCAAGCAAACAAGGCGTCTCGAAGCGAAAGGAGAGTTCGGGCAATGGCAGTCAAAATGCTGGTGTTCGGGGCGGAAGCGCGCGGAAGGCTGCTGGCGGGCGTCGAGAAACTGGCCCGGGCGGTCAGGTCCACCCTCGGTCCACGCGGCCGCAACGCCGTCCTGGATAAGGGCTGGGGCGGCCCGACCATCACCAAGGACGGCGTCACGGTGGCCGAGGAGATTGAACTGAAGGACAAGTATGAGAACATGGGCGCCCAGTTGGTCAAGGAGGCGGCCAGCAAGACGAGCGACGTCGCCGGTGACGGGACCACCACGGCGACCGTCATTGCCGAGAGCCTCTTCAAGGGGGCCCTGCGGAATATCACCGCGGGGGCGGATGCGATGGCGCTGAACCGCGGCATCCAGAAGGCCGTGGATGCCGTCGTCAAACACCTCGACAAAGTTTCCAAACCCATCGACATCTCGAAGCGCGACGAGGTCACCCAGGTCGGCACGATCAGCGCCAACGGCGACGCCAGGGTCGGCAAGGATCTGGCCGACGCCTTCGAGAAGGTCGGCAAGGACGGCGTCATCACGGTCGAAGAGGGCAAGGGCCTCGAAACGACCGTGGAGGTGGTCGAGGGCATGCAGTTCGACCGCGGATACCTGAGCCCGCACTTCGTGACCGATCCGGACCGGATGGAAGCGGTGCTGGAATCGCCGCTCATCCTCGTCCACGAGGAGAAAATCCCCAACGTCAAGGGTCTCGTGCCGCTGCTGGAGAAGGTGAGCAAGGCGAACCGGCCGCTCCTGATTATCGCCGAGGACGTCGAGGGCGAGGCGCTCGCGACCCTGGTTGTGAACAAGTTGCGGGGCATCCTGAGCGTGTGCGCCGTCAAGGCGCCGGGCTACGGCGACCGGCGCAAGGCGATGCTCCAGGACATCGCCACCCTGACGGGGGCCGAGGCGGTTATGAAAGACCTCGGCGTCGAACTCGATAAAATAAGCCTGAATCGGCTCGGCTCGGCGAAGAAGGTGATCATCGACGACAACAACACGACCATCGTCGAGGGCGCAGGCGCCACGAACGCCATTCAGGGCCGCATCGAGCAGATCAAACGCGAGATCGAGACCACGACGAGCGATTACGACCGAGAGAAGTTGCAGGAACGCCTGGCAAAACTGGCGGGCGGCGTGGCCCAGATTAACGTCGGAGCGGCCACCGAAATCGAGATGAAGGAACGCAAGGCCCGTGTCGAGGACGCCCTGCACGCCACGCGCGCCGCCATCGAGGAAGGCATCGTGCCCGGCGGCGGGGTCGCGCTGCTCCGATCTCTGGGGGCGCTCGACAAGGTCAAGACGGCCGGCGACGACGAGGCGACGGGCGTCGAGATTGTGCGGCGGGCGCTCGAGGCCCCGGCCCGCCAGATCGCCGAGAACGCCGGCTACGAGGGCGCCGTCGTCATTCGCAACATCCTCGCAAAACAGGGCGCCTATGGTTTCGACGCCGACAAGGGCGAGTACACCGACCTGGTGAAGGCGGGCATTGTGGACCCGACGAAGGTGGTGCGGACGGCGCTTCAGAATGCGGCGTCGGTCGCGGGCCTTCTGGTGACGACGGACGCCTGTGTGGCCACGAAGCCCGAGCCGAAGGAAGAAGGCGGCCCGCACGGCATGCCCCCTGGCGGCATGGGCGGCATGGGTGGTGGCATGGGTGGCATGGGCGGCATGATGTAGGAAGAGAAGTTTTACTAGCCGCGAGCGTAAGCGAGCGGAAAAAGCAGACGGGAAAACGGTTTTCAGGATGGAGAGCGACAGATGAGAATCGAACCGCTGGACGACCGGATTGTGGTGGAGCCGATGGAGGCGGAAAAAGTGACGAAGGGCGGCATCGTGCTGCCGGACACGGCCAAGGAGAAGCCGGTCCAGGGCAAAGTCGTCGCGGTGGGGCCCGGGCGCGTCCTCGACACCGGCGAGCGGGCCGAACCCGCCGTCAAGAAGGGCGACGTCGTGGTCTATGCGAAATACGGCGGCACGGAGGTGGAGATCGAGGGCGACGAATACATCATCCTTCGCGAAAGCGACGTCCTGGCCAAGGTGGAAGGCGCCAAGGCAGCCAAAAAGGGCAGGAAAAAATAACCTGTCTTCAACGCAGAGAACGCGGAGAACGCAGAGAACGACCTTGTTGGGTTAAAAAAGGAAAAGTCGTTGTAAAAGAACATCTTTTCTCTGCGCTCTCTGCGACCTCTGCGTTGAGAGAGCGTTGTAGAACCAGGAGAGGAGACTCGTATGGCGAAGCAACTGCTTTACGCGGACGAGGCGAAGCGCAAAATGGCCGCCGGCATGAAAAAACTCGCCGACGCCGTCAGGGTGACGCTCGGCCCGACGGGCCGCAACGTCATCCTCCAGAAATCCTACGGCAGCCCGCGGGTCACGAAAGACGGCATCACCGTCTCGAAGGAAATCGAACTGGAGGACAAGTTCGAGAACATGGGCGCCAAGATGGTGAACCAGGCGGCGTCCAAGACGGGCGACGTCGCGGGCGACGGAACGACGACGGCCGTCGTGCTGGCGGAGGCAATCTTTGGGCAGGGCCTCAGGCACGTGACGGCCGGGGCGAACCCGATGGCGCTGAAGCGAGGCATCGACCTGGCGGTCGAGGCGGCCGTGGAAAGCATGGAGGAACAGAGCCGCAAGATCAAAGGGCGCGACGCCGTCGCCCAAGTCGCCGGCATCAGCGCGAACAACGACCGGGAAATCGGTAACCTGCTGGCCGACGCGGTGGAGAGGGTCGGCAAGGAGGGCGTCATCACGGTCGAGGAAGGCAAGAGCATTGAGACGGTGCTCGATTTTACCGAGGGGCTCCAGTTCGACAAGGGATACCTGAGCCCCTATTTCATCAACGAGCCGCAGGCGATGCGGTGCGTTCTGGAAGATGCGCTCATCCTGCTGCACGAGAAAAAGATATCGAACCTGCGGTCGCTGGTGCCGCTGCTCGAGAAGGTGGCGTCGAGCGGCTCGTCGCTTCTCGTTGTCGCCGAGGACGTCGAGGGCGAGGCCCTGGCGGCGCTGGTTATCAACCGGCTGCGCGGCGTCTTGAAGATCTGCGCGGTCAAGGCCCCCGGGTTCGGCGATCGGCGCAAGGCGATCCTCCAGGACGTCGCCATGTTGACCGGCGGAACGTTTGTCAGTGAGGACCTGGGGGTGAACCTCGAGAACCTGGAACTGGGGCAACTAGGCCGCGCGAAGCGCGTCATTATCGACAAGGATTCGACGACCATCGTCGAGGGCGCCGGCAGGAAGCAGGACATCCAGGAGCGGATCGCCCAGATTCGCCGCCAGATCGAGGCAACCACCAGCGATTACGACCGCGAGAAACTCCAAGAGCGGCTGGCGAAACTGACGGGCGGCGTAGCGGTCATTCGGGCCGGCGGGGCGACCGAAACCGAGGTCAAGGAGCGGAAGGCCCGGATTGAGGACGCGCAGCACGCGACGCTGGCGGCGGTCGAGGAGGGAATCGTGCCGGGCGGCGGCGTGGTGTGCCTCCGGGCGATTGAGGCCGTTCTAAAGGTGCGCGAGAAGGCGCGCGGCGACGAGAAACTCGGCGTGGAGACGGTTGCCCGGGCGCTGGAGGAGCCGATGCGGCAAATCGCGGAAAACACGGGACGCGACGGGTCGGTCGTCGTCGCCGACGTGCGGGAGATGCCGAAGACGCACGGGTTCAACGCCCTGACCGGCGAGTATGGCGACATGATGAAGATGGGCGTCGTGGACCCCGTCAAGGTGACGCGGACGGCGCTTCAGAACGCGGCCTCCATCGCCTCGCTTATGCTGACGACGGACGTGATGGTGACGGATCTGTCGGAAGACGAGGACGCGGAACCCGATTCGGACGCGGCGGTGGCGTAAGCGTGCAAGAGGCGATTCAACGCGCGTGAGCGACGGGGCGGAGGCGCGAGCCGCCGCCTTGTCTTTTAATCGGTCGGCCGGGGTGACGGATGCCGGACGAACAAGACTATTATCGGGTTCTCGGCGTCCCGCGCAGCGCGTCGCCCGAACAAATCAAGCGCGCCTACCGGAGCCTGGCGCTCAAATATCACCCGGACCGGAATCCGGACGACGCGGAAGCGGAAGCCCAATTTAAAAAGGGTGCGGAAGCCTACGAGGTCCTCTCCGACCCCCAGAAGCGGCGCCGATACGACCAGTTCGGGAAGGCGGGGCTCCGTGGGACAGGTGTCCACGACTGGGCGCACGCCAACATGGGCGACGTGTTCTCGTGGGTCTCGAGCATTTTCGAGGAGTTCGGCGGTTTCGGGGCTCAGCGGTCCCGTGCCGGGCCGAGGGCCGGCGCGAGCCTGCGGTGCACCATCAACGTGACGCTGGAGGAAGTGGCGAAGGGGGTGACGAAAACAGTCCGCGTCACCCACCGGGAACACTGCGAGGCGTGCGGCGGCAGCGGGTCGGTGTCGGGCCGGCGCGAGACGTGCCCGACCTGCCGCGGGGGCGGGCGCGTGCAGCAGGGCGGCGGGTTCTTCCGCATCGTCCGCGACTGCCCGCATTGCAGCGGGACGGGCACGACGATTGCCGACCCCTGCCCGACCTGCGGCGGGAACCGCTTCGTCAACCACAAGCGGACCATCGAGGTGCAGGTTCCGCCTGGCGTCGAGGACGGCCTGCGCATCCGTTACGCCGGCCAGGGCGACGCGGGAGAACCGGGGGCGCCGCGCGGCGACCTGTATGCAGCGATTCACGAGGAGCCGCACCCATTTTTCGAGCGGCACGGGATGGACCTGCTCTGCCAGGTGCCGATTAGTTTCACGCAGGCGGCGCTGGGGGCCGAGGTGGAGGTCCCCACACTCGACGGGCGTGAGACGATTACGGTCACGCGCGGGACGCAGAGCGGCGACCTGGCGCGCCTGAAAGGAAAGGGCCTGCCGGACGTGCATGAGTATGGGCGCGGCGACATCCTGGCGCAGACGATAGTGGAGGTGCCGAAGCGATTGACCCGCCGCCAGAAAGAGTTGCTGCGCGAGTTCGCCGAGACGGAGAAGAATGGTGTCTTGCCGATAAGGGAAAGTTTTCTCGAGAAACTGGCCGGATACTTTCGGCCGGCCGAGAAGCAGCGCAAAAACGATGGCGCCGAGGCGGACGGCCCAGCGAACGGGGATGCGTCATGAGCGGGAAGAAAAAGCGAAAACGGGAAGGCGAAGCGGTGGATAAAGAGGCTCCCGAAGAACCGACGCTGGCCGAGGAGAATCCCCTGGCCGACAAGACGCGCGAGTGTGAGGAACTCTTTGCAAAACTTCAGCGCACCACCGCCGACTATCTGAACTACCAAAAAAGAATGGACCGGCGGCTGGAAGAGGGGAGGCAATTTGCCATCCGGGAACTCGTCCTGGACCTTCTGCCGGTGATGGACAACTTCGAACGGGCGCTGGGGGCGGCGGAAGTGGAGCCGGACGTCGAGGCGTTCCTCGAGGGGGTGCGGCTGGTGCACGACCAGTTGCTCGCAGCCCTGGCGAAGCACGGCGTGGAACCGATCGAGGCCGGGGCGGCGCCGGGCGCCACGGCGACCAAGTTCGACCCCGAACGTCACGAGGCGGTGGCCCACCTGCCGAGCGACGAGCATCCCGAGGGGCACGTGACCGACGTGGTTCAGACGGGCTACCGCCTGCACGGCCGGACGCTGCGGCCGAGCCGCGTGGCGGTGTCGAGCGGCAAGGGAACCGAGCCGCCCGAGGAGCAAAGTGACGATCGTCCCCGCCGGAGCGGCGACCGAGAGGACACCGACACAGCAGATAAATAGGAGAGGAGATGCCGACTTACGAATACGAGTGCGGGGCGTGCGGGCGCCGGTTTGAGAAGTTTCAGCCGATTACGGCCAAGGCAATCCGAAAGTGCCCGGCGTGCGGAAAGATGAAGGTGCGCCGGCTTCTCGGGACGGGCGGAGCGGTCCTGTTCAAGGGACCCGGCTTCTACGCGACGGATTACCGGAGTTCGTCTTACACGGAGGCGGCCAAGAAGGAGAAGGATAGCGCGGCGAGTGCCTCGAAAAGCGTCAAGGAAAAGAAAGAGACGTCCGGCGGCGCATCGGGCAAGGGCGGCGAGTAGGCGTGTCGCCGCGGCGACCCCCTTTCCCAAAGATTGCCAGGCGAATAGTTCTTGACAGGTATCGGCGCGGGACGGAAGATGGGAGCGGTTCCGATGCTCCCGGCCGTGAGGGTTTGGGGGCGGAGGGGCGCGTCTCTTTAGCCAGTGGAAGGAGAAGCCCATGTCCGACGAAACGCGCGAGGTTCAGTGTATCGACTGGCGGCGGTGCTTCGCGTTCCTGGAGATTCTGCGCGGGTTCCGGATGTCGATTCATCCGGCGAAACTGGCGCTGTGTTTCCTGGGTCTGGCGGTGACGGCGTGGCTGGCGGTTGCGGTGGACATGGCGCCCGCTCCGGTCGGCCACACGAATGTCAACGGCGTGAGTTGCTACGACAACCTGAACTACATCCTGACGGACGTGCTGTGGGGCCAGTGGGCGCTGCCCTACGTGGACGGCAAGATGTGGGGCGACTTTTTTACGTTTCTGCTGTTGCCGGTCAGCGCCGCCAAGGAAATGGTGGTGCTGGCGAAAGATTACTGGTTCGAGGAGCCGTTGTTTGCGCTGGTGAGCACGGTTCTGTCGATGGCCGTTTGGGCACTGGTCGGTGGGGCGGTGGCGCGGATGGCGGCGGTGCGCGTGGCGCGCGAGGAAAACGTGCCGCTGAAAAGCGCGCTCGCCTTTTCCTTGCGCAAGTGGCCGAGCCTCGTCACCAGCCCGCTGATTCCGTTTGGCGTGCTGGTGTTGGTGGCGTTGGGCGTGGGCGTCCTGACAGGTCTGCCGATGATGATTCCGTATGCCGGCGAGATTGTGGTTCCGCTCTTGTTTTTCCTGACGCTGATGATGGGATTGGTGATGGCGCTGATCTTCGTCGGCGGCGCGTTCAGCGTGGGGCTCCAGTGGCCGACGATTGCGGCCGAAGGGTCGGACTCGTTCGACGCCATCAGCCGCAGCGTCGCATACATCTCCAGCCGGCCCTGGCGGTACCTGTTCTACACGGTGTTCAGCATCGTTTACGGCTGCCTGACGTTCATCTTTGTCAAATTCGTGACGCTGGCGGCGCTCTGGCTGGCGCACGCGGCGGTCGCCACATTTACGTGGGGCGGGGGCGAGGCGGCCGACAAACTGACCCGCATGTGGGCCGAGCCGACGTGGGCGAACCCGTGGCCGGAAGCCGGCGCGGAAATGCTCCGGGCCGAGCCGTTCGGCGCCGTGGTCGTCAGCATCTTCGTCTGGATCGCCATCGGCCTGATGGTCTCCTACCTGTTCTCGTTCTTCTTCACCTCGCAGACGATTATCTACTTCCTGCTGCGCCGGATTGTGGACGCGACCGACATCGAGGAAGTCTATATGGAGGAAGGGGAAGAGGAGGAACTGCCGCTCGGCCAGACGGTCGAAGCGACAGAAACGAGCGCGGAAGGCGAAGCGGGCGAAGAGTCCGGCGGGTGACGCCCGTCTTGCAGCCCGGCAGGTGAGAAACTCGGGGCCCGGTGCCTCCTCGGCGCCGGCCCTTTCTTCATGCTCGTGCTCAGACCCGCTCGAACGGCTCGTAGAGGCGCCGGTACTCGTCTCGGGCGTAGCGGTCGGTCATGCCGGCAACGTAATCGCAGATGGCCGCCTCGAGCCCTTCCCCGCGCGCCCGCTCCCGATACTTGGGCGGCAACTGGTTCGGGTTGCTCTGGTAGGCTTCGAAAATCCTTCCCAGGAACTGTTTGGCCTTGGTCATCATCCGGGCGACCCGGTAGTGGCCGTAAACGCGCTCGAGCAGAAAATCTTCGAGTTGTTTGACCTTCGACTGGAGCCCGGCCGAGAGGCGGACGAGCCGGTCGCCGTGCGTGCGGACGTCGTCCACGCTTTGAACGCCCGCTTCCTTGACGGCCTGCGAGCCGGTGGCCAGCGCGTCACACACCATCAGGTCGATCAGGAGTTTGACGATCCGCCGGATGCGCTGGTCGAGCGACAGGTCGGCCAGCGTGGCGGCAAAGTCGCTGGCGGCCTGGCGGAAAACGTCCAGGTGCTGAAGGTCCTCGGCCGAGAGGATTCCCATGGCCAGGGCGTCGTCGAGGTCGTGGCTGTCGTAGGCGATGGCGTCGGCGAGTTCGACGATCTGGCCTTCGAGCGGCGGCGGGCCGTCGCCGAACTCCGACAAGGCGGGGCGGTCGTAACTGGTCGCGTGCTTGGCGATGCATTCGCGGACCTCATACGTCAGGTTCAGGCCGCGAAACCGGGGATACGGGTGTTCCAGATAATCGACGATGCGGATGCCGTGGCGGTTGTGCTCGAAACCGCCGTAATCCTGCATCAGTTTGCGCAGGGCCTCTTCGCCGGAGTGGCCGAACGGCGTGTGGCCCAGGTCGTGCGCGAGGGCCACCGCTTCGGTCAGGTCCTCGTTCAGGTTCAGCGCGCGGGCCAGGGTGCGGGCAATCTGGGCGACCTCCAGCGTGTGCGTCAGCCGCGTCCGGAAATGGTCGCCTTCGTGCGTCAGGAAGACCTGAGTCTTGTATTCCAGGCGGCGGAAAGCCGTCGAGTGGACGATGCGGTCGCGGTCGCGCTGATAGACGGTCCGATACGGATGTTCGGCTTCCGCGTGGACGCGTCCGCGGCTCTCGGCGCTCTTGGCGGCATAGGGGGCGAGGATTTCCTCTTCGCGCGCCTCGAAGTCTTCGCGGGTGAGCATTCTCGGGGGTCCTGTCATTCGACGCCGGCGGGCCGGTCGTCGAGGGCGGCCCGCAGCCGGTCGTAAAGGTCTTCGAGCGATTGCGGGATAATCTTCGTGTCTCCCAGGACGGGCATGAAGTTCGTGTCGCCGTTCCATCGCGGCACGACGTGAAGATGCAGGTGCTCCGGCAGACCCGCACCGGCGGTGCGCCCGAAGTTCATCCCCAGGTTGAAACCGTCCGGCCGAAGCACTTGGCGGTGAACGGCCATCACGTCGCGCGCCAGGCCCATGATTTCGAGCATCTCATCGTCCGAGAGGTCGGCCAACCGGCCCTTGTGAGCGGCGGGGACGATGAGCGCGTGGCCGTTGTTGTAGGGGAACCGGTTGAGGACGGCAAAGGCCAGCGGGCGGCGAAGAAAGACGAGCGCCAGGCGGTCGTCCTCGGCGTCACGTGCCGCACAGAGGAAACAGCCGCCGTGCGAGCCGTCGTCCTCTATCCCGTCGATGTAGGTCATCCGCCAGGGAGCCCAGAGCCGTTCCATGAATGCTCCTCGCGCGCTGCGGCTAGCCGTCACAGGTGGCACAGGAACTGGCCGAGCAGGTGGCACATCCGCCGCTTGACCCGCCGCCTTTGCCGCGACTCGCGCCCGACATGGCAAACGAAGAGAACTTCTTGTGGACCTTGCGGCTGCCGCAATGCGGGCACTTCGGCCGGCGCTTCTGTTTCCGCGAGCGGAAGAGTTCCTCGAACGCTTTGCCGCACGCATCGCACGCGAACTCGTAAAGAGGCACCTGCCGCTCCTTTCGCCGGCCGCATGGATTATATCAACCTC
>DATLBA010000118.1:0-7904 GCA_035527275.1 Phycisphaerae bacterium | reverse complement strand
TGCCGCGGGCATTTTTATTGACACGCCTTTTTCGCCCGCTCTATACTTCCGTGGGGGAAGCCTCCGATTATCCCCTCGCAATGCGAGGGGCTTGCGCTTCACCTCGTACGGCGGACGGGGAACGACGTGGGTAACTCGAGGAGCAGCCTCGGCATCCTGGCCGCATGGTCGGCCCTGGCGGTCTGCGTCACGTCGGCGTGGGCGGCGGCCCCGGCCCCCGAATCCCCTGCCGCCAAGCCCACCATTCAAGTCAGCGGCCGCGTTATCCACACCTGGCATGACGAGGAATCCGGTGCTCGGGCCATCCTGGTCATCGATGGGTTCACCGTCCTGACGACGCGTGGGGAACAACTGACCGCCCGCGACGGTGTGATCTGGTTCGACGAGGAGGCGGCCAAGAAGACGGGCCGGGCGGAACTCGGCATCTATGCCGAAACGACCGTGGAACTGAAGCGGGCGAGCGGCCGCATCGAGAAACACGATTCGGTCTATCTGGTTCTGTCGAACGGGGCCGAGGTCAGCCTCCGTTCGGACGAGCCGCTGCGCGGCGAAGCGGACGGGACGCCCCTGTATCTGCGGGCGAAGAAACATCGGCGTGAATTCCTCGAAAAGGGTGAACCTGAGGCCCCCATCGGCGTGGTCCCGGCGCCCGAGCCGCCGCCCGAACCGAAGGTGCCGGGCATCCGAGAGGCCGCCGTGCCGCAGGAAATCACCATCGTGCCCCAGGACGACGTGCGGCAGGTCAACTTCACCAGTTTCGTCACCCGAGAGGTGGACGATCTTGGGAGAGAAAGGGACGTCCGCGTCAGCATCTGGACGGGCGGGGTTTATGTGATGGGCGGCGGGATGGAAATGGCGGCCGATAACCTCGTCGTGTGGATGCCCGAAGAAGACGGCGAGGAGGCCGGCGCGGAGGAACCCGCCGTCTCATTGCGAGGGCCCAGCCGTCGGACTGCCGCCGAGGCCTATTTCGAGGGCCACGTCCGCATGAGCGTCGGCCGGCGCGTGCTCCAGGCCAGCCAACTGTATTACGATTTTCGGCGCGACCAGGCGCTGGCCGTCAACACGAAAATCCGGACGTTCTCCAAGGACCGCGACGTGCCGGTTTATTACTACGCCAAGGAGGTCCGCCAGTTGGCGCAGGGCATCTTCGTCGGGACCGACGCCTGGATGACGACGTGCGAGTTCGGCCATCCCCATTACGAGACGGGCGCTCGGGAACTGACCCTCGTGGACCTGACGCCGGAGGCCGTCGAAGAGGAAGAGGACCGGTGGGAGGAGGAGGAAACGTATCGGCGGGTCCGTTTCGTCGGGAAAGACGTCCAGGTCCGTGTCCGCCACCTGCCGCTGACCTATTGGCCGCGCCTTGCCGGCGACCTCGCCGAAGGCGAAACCGCCTTGCGAACCATTCGCATCGAGAACCGCTCGAACCGCGGGACGGGGGTCGCGTCCCAGTGGCACCTGTTTAAACTGCTGGGCATCGAGCGCGAGCCGCCCGGCTACGATTTCTATCTGAATCTCGATTTTTGGTCCTCGCGCGGCCCGGGGATCGGCGTCGAGGCCGACTACGACCGGCAGGACTACTTCGGCGAGTTCGAGTCCTACTATCTGCGCGACACCGGAAAGGACAGCGTGGGCTCTGAGGACGTCGAGTCGCCTTACGGCGGCCGGGGGCGCGTCATGTGGCGCCATCGCCACTATCTGCCCGAAGACTGGGAACTGACGTGGGAACTGTCGTGGATCAGCGACGAAAACTTCCTGAACGAGTTCTTCGAGCGCGAAGAGGAAACCGAAAAGAGCCAGGAAACACTCCTGTATCTGAAGAAACAGGAGAATGAACAGGCGCTGACGTTGCTGGCGTCGTGGCGGCTCAACGATTTCTATACCCGGACCGAATTTTTGCCGCAGATCGGCTACAACGTCATCGGCCACAGCCTGCTGGACGACCGGCTGACCTATTTTCAGGACAGCGAGGTGGCCTGGGTCCGCTATCGGCCGCGCGAACCCACCAGCGCGACCGATCCCGACGAGCGAGGTTCCCACGGTGAATTCATCGGTGACACGATCCACGAGTTGGACCTGCCGATTCGGCTCGGCCCCGTCAACGTCGTCCCGTTCGTCGAGGGGCGCGTCTCCTACTTCGATGAGGACCTGGCACACGACGGCCACAAGTGGCGCTACTACGGCCGCACCGGCGCCCGGGCCGCCGTGCAGGCCTGGCGGGTCTATCCGGGCGTCGAAAGCCCGTTCTGGGACGTTCACGGTCTGCGGCACATTAACACGTTCGACGTTCGCGCCTACCAGGCCAACGTCTCGGTGCCCAGCCGGGAACTCATCCCGTATGACGTCACCGAAGCCGGCACGGCGATCTGGGAGGGCGTGGACGACACCGGCGTCGCCGAGTTGGGCTGGCGCCAGCGATTTCAGACGAAGCGCGGCCCGCCGGACGAGCGGGCAACCGTCGATTGGCTCACCCTGGACCTCGAGGGCACCTTCTATGACGACCGCACCGGCCCCAATCAGATCGCGCCCGACGGCAAGGTGGCCCAGAACCACCTCGACTTCCGCACCGATTGGCGCATCACCGATTCGGCCTCTTTCTGGACCGATACGAACTACCAGACGGTGGACGGCACGCTCGATCTGTTTGTGGTCGGCCTGACCGTCGCCCACTCGCCGCGCCTCAGTTACTCCGTCGGCCACCGATACATTCCGGACGGCGACTCGGCGCGGGCGTTCATCACGTTCGACTATCGCATCAACGAGAAGTGGCGATTGAGCCTCTTCGAGCAATACGACTTCGACCGACAGCAGAGCGCTCAAACCGACTTCGTCATCACGCGGCGGCTGCACCGCTGGCTCATGAGGGTGCGCGTGCAACTGGATCCCGGCGAGGACGAGTCCTTCGTGGGTCTTGAGTTCCAGCCGATTGGCGTCCCCGAAGTTCGGTTCGGCACGTAGGTTGCCTCCGTGGCGGCGTGGCTTTGACTGGTGCGCGTGCGGGTGGCCCCCGCGTGTCGGGTCCGCCCCGGCGGATAAATTTTCACACCCGCCCCTCCCCGTTCGAACCTCCAGCGTGGGAACGGGCGGCTACAAAGACTTGAAACCGGCTGGACGGGGCGTTAGAATACGGCATCTCCCTGGGGGCGTAGCTCAGTTGGTAGAGCAACGGCCTTTTAAGCCGTGGGTCGTGGGTTCGAATCCCGCCGCCCTCACCAGAACGGATAGTGCCTGAGCAACGGCATGTGGCGGCCAGGCATATCCTCAGGGACTCAGGCACTGGTTGTTGATGCGCGGCCCCATCGTCCAGTGGTTAGGACACGGGCTTTTCAAGCCCGCGACACGGGTTCGAGTCCCGTTGGGGTCACCACTATCTATATCGATGCGACCGCATGTTCCCGCACGCGGTCGCATCTTTTCGGAAGGCTTCGCACAGGACAAGCCTCGGCTCGCTCGGAGTAACATCCGCTCCCCCGGTTCTGCGACATCATCAATACCGCCCTCAATAGCCGCGCACCTTCCCCACTTTCGGAATCGTTCCTTCACGCCTCGCAAATGCAGGCTGCCGTCCGGGCCTGGCATCGGGGACAGATTGGCACGCATTGGGCGGCGGCGTAGCCCGTAGCCTCGCCCGGCCCCAGCATGGTGAACGCCACCGCCTTCCCCCCCACGGAAACCGTCATCATGTTGCGATTTTCCACGGGACCGGGCGAAGACAGCAAGAAACTTGCCGGACCCGTCTGCCGGCACGCCCAGCCGTGCGGGACCGTCAAGTCCACCGGCGGCACGGGGTCGCCTTCAACGCCGATGTGGACTTCCCGCCCGATCCCCGGCCGAAGGACCGGATCCCCGCCGTAGTGCAGCCACACCTCGCGGCCGTCCAGCAATTCGACGCCAGCGTGGTTGTCTTGCCCCAGCGCCTCGCGGGCAAGTTCGTTGCGAAAAACCCGCGTCCGCCAATCGTCCGGCAAGTGCGTGGCTTCGCCAAAGGTGAAGTCCGGCTTCGCGTCGGCCGCCTGTTCCGCGAGGGCAACCGTGCGGTCCGTCAACTCTTCGAGCGTCCCCGGCGGGTCGCACGGCCCCGTGAACCTGTGCAGGACGATTCGGTCGCCGACCGGGTCGCGCCACGGGGCGGGGATGCCGACCGTGCCTTCCAGGATCCCGAGCAGCGCTCCCAGCGTCGCGCCGGTGCAGTCGGTATCGTAGCCGCAATTGACGGCTTTGCAGATCCGGTCGCCGAAGTCCTTGCCGTAGAGCCAGCCGATGATTGTGAAGCCGGCATTCGGGACAGCATGGCACGGCTGGATGCCTGCGAAGCGGGTGGCGATTCGCTCGCGGGCCTCGCCCCACGTCAGGCCGTTCTCATGACACCAGACGGCCTCACGGATGGACCGGGCGAGGTGGCTGGCAAGTGGAATCATGCCTAGGCCGACGCGGATGAGCGTCATCGGGTCGCGCTCGACGAAGGCGGCGGCTTCGACGGCCGCCCAGAACATCTCGCCGCAGGTCCCCTCCCCGCCGGCGTGGTCGATGGTGGAATCCTTCCAGGCCATGCGGGCTGCAGCCTGCGGGTCGCCCGCGTGCAGACATGCCCAGATCTCGCTCCGGATCGGCGACCCCATCTCATCGACAAAATAGTTCTCGAAGCACCCCGCGACAGGAGGTCTCAGGCCCCGCGCGAAGTTGCGCATGAAGAAGCCGTACTCGTTCCATGGGTAGGCCTTGGCGTAGCGGCTCCAGTAGTCGGCGAACATCCGGACTGACGGATCGACGCCCTGCTCCTCCAGCATCTTCAGCCAGACCAGTTGAAGGTCCAGGTCGTCGTTCGGGGCCGCCTTGTCGGGAACCGGCTCGTAGTATTCGAGCGCATGGGTGTGACGCTGGCCCTCCCAGGGCCCGCCGAGCGTCCCGCCGATGCTCTTGCCCAACCAGCATGCGTAGACCTTGTCGCGAAACTCCCTTCTGCCAAGCGTCATTGCGCTCATGCTCGTGCCTCCTTTTTCCCGGGGAAGCGCCGGCCATCCGCCGGGCGTCGGACCAGTCTAGCCGCCGGCCGCAGGCTGTCAATTCTTTCCCCCGGCTGGAAATGGCGGTTGAAAATGGTGCACCCGCCGGGCCACAATACTGCCGGAAAGCCTTCGCCCGAGAGGAGTCCGGCCATGCGAACGTTTTTCGCAATCGTCGCGGCGCTGGCGGCAACGCCGGCTGCCGGCGTCGCGGCCACAGCCGAACCGCAGGAGGTGGTCCTGGTTGTCTTCCCGTTCACCTCGCCCGATGACGCCGAAGCGGGGCGCCAATTCGGCGATCATCTGCGCCTCCGCGCCAAGCGGCTCAGCCTCGTCGTCGTGGATCCGCTCAGCGTCAAGGAGGCGATGGGGGGCCGGTCTATGCCGACGCTCGAGACCTCGGCGGACGCGGTGGGCGAACTCATCACGGAACGCTTCGGCGCCCAACTGGCCCTCTGGGGCGAGGTCGAACGCGCCGGCTCCGACCTCAAGATAGAGGTGCGCGGCGTGGATGTCCGAAGCGACCCTCTTCGCTTCATCGTCGAGCACCGTCAGGCGCTCACGCCGCAGAACGTCGGCGCCGTCCAGGATCGAATCCTCGAGAAACTCTCCGGCCGCGCGAAAAAGAAACCGCCCGAAGCCACGCCCGAAGCCGACGCCAAAGTTCCCACCGTCGGCGAGAACCTCGTGGCGAACGCCGGCTTTGAAGCCGGCGACAAGAGCCCCGACGGCTGGCAGCGAATCGACGGCCTCACGACCTTCTGGGTCGCCGGTGAACGTCCGACCGGCAAATGCGTCAGGTTCGACACCAACGTCTATCACAGCCAGTGGAAGGCGTGGCAGGAAAAGTACAAGGCCGGCGCGACGGCCGACGAGGCGCCCGCGAAGGTCCCCACCTCCGGCCCCAAGTACGACACCGTCGCGGGCCTATACGGCGTCGCCTACTTTTCCGATCCCATCGCCGTTCGGCCGGGGACATCCTACAAGGTCGAGGTGGATTATCGCGGCAAGAGCGTCCTCGGCGGCGCCGTCGAGTTCTTTCCCAAACTGTTCATTCGCGGATACGGCGAGGTCGCGGGCGAGAAGCGCGTCGTGTATGATGCGTATCTGGCCCTGCGCTGCAAGACTCAGGCCAAGGAATGGGAACATAACGTCCGCATCATCACTATCCCGACCGACATGCGGACACCGGTTGAGTTCGTGCGGCTGATGCTCTACGCCTATTGGCCGCCGGACCTCTACTGGTTTGACAACGTGACGATGAAGGAAGTCGCAGCGCCCGCGTCCAAAGGGAAGGAATAAGGTCGCAATCGGGAGAAGGCCATGGCCTCGACGAAACGCAAGCGACGTCTGACCCGCGCCGGCCTTTTCCTATTTGCCTCCCTTCTGGTCCTCCTGGCCATGGCGCCGAGTATCCTCTCCGTCGGCTTTTTCAAAAGTGCGCTTCTGTCCTGGGCGGGTCGCCGGGCGGGGGTGCGTCTCGGTGCAGAGGGGTGGCGACTCACCTGGTTCGGCCGCCAGACGGTTCACGGACTCGCCGTCGAATCGCCCGACGGCCGGGCGCTCGCACGGGTCGGGCACATCAGGCTGGAGCAGGGACTCGCCGGCCTCTTGTGGGACCGGTCGCGGCTTGGGCCGCTTTCCATCGAGGACGTGGACCTCGAGCCCGAACTGCTGGCGCTCGCGTCGGCGCTTGCGGCTCGAGAGGAGGCGCCCGAAGAACCCCCCGAAGGCGAGAAGCCCCCTCCCGAAAGGATGGCGCCGCGGCCTGCGATCCCGACTGCCGCCCGGATCCGCAACGTGACGCTTCACACGCGGGCCGGCGCGGTCCGCCTTGTTGAAGCCGATTTTGCAACCGGCGAGGAAACCGACACGCTGACGGCGCGCCTCGAAATCGAGCGCGAAACCCGCCGGGGCACCGCTCGCGTCGAAGTCGAACTGGAAGGGTTGTCGCGCGACTGGCGCGGCTGGGGAGCGCTCGGCGCCACCGTTGATGCGCGCTTCGAGAACGTCGCCGTCGCCCCTCTCGCAGGCGCGCTTGCCCCATCCGACGCATCATTCGAGGCGGGAGGTGTGGTTTCCGGCAACCTTAAGACCTCGCGGACGCGCGCCGGGGCCGTCACAATCGAAACTGAGTGGCACGGCCGCGGCCTCTGGGTCACAGGCGCCTTCCTCCACGGCGACCGTCCTGCCCTTGATGCGCTCGACCTCGCCCTGGCCGCCACCTATGCCGACCGGAACCTGCGCGTCGGCACCTTTTCTCTGAAGAGCCCTCCGGTGGAAGCATCGGCCGAAGGAATGTTCCGATTCGCGCCTTTGGCCGACGAGCACGCCGTAACAGGCGCCGGAAGGGCCAGCCTTCGAGTTTCCCTCGCCCGGCTTGCGGAGATGATACCCAGGGCACTCGGCCTGCGGGAGGACGTCATCGTCCAGGCAGGTTCTCTAACGGCCGCTCTTGAATCAGAGTGCAGCAGGAACGCAGCCGCTCTTCGTGTTGACGCCGGTGTGACAGGCTTGCGGGGCGTGTGCGGAGGCCGACCCATCTCTTTCTCCCCCGTCACGCTCGCAGCCGACCTCGAACGTGACGATCGGGGCGTCAACGTGAAGGGTATCCAGCTGGACACCATTTTCGGATTCGTCAAGGGGCGCGGACGCGTCGAAGCGTTCTCCCTCGATGCGCACGTTGATCTGGCGAGCGCAACCGAGGAAGTCGGCCGATTCGGCGACCTCGGAGGCCGGTCGGCTAAGGGAACCGTGGACGCTCACCTTGAGACGCGCGGAGATTTCGACAGCGGCCTGGCCGTCACGGGGAGCGCTGCTCTGGCGGACGTGTGCATCTATCCAGCCGAGGACCGCTGCTGGCGAGAGCCTCGCGCCGATCTGACGCTGGCCGCCCGG
>DATLBA010000117.1:0-2049 GCA_035527275.1 Phycisphaerae bacterium | reverse complement strand
CATAGTCCACGCCGCCGGACGCCAGCCCGTCGCGGATCCGGTCCACTTCGCCCATCATGCCGCCGGCTCCGCTCAGGCACATCACCAGGCCGCGCTCGTACCGCTCCGGCGAGGTGTAATGGACTTGGCTGCAGCCGCACGTGGCGAGCGTCAAGGCTGCCAGCGCGACCATCCATTTGCCTCGTCTCATCCAGGTTCTCCCTTGCCGGCGGCCGCCCCCTCGCGGACTAGAATCGGATCGCCGGGGTCGCTTGCTCCGTTCACGATCGGCGCGAGAAACTCTCGCGCAAACCGCACCGTCGTCCATCCCATGTGCCCGCCCAGGTTCCCCCGGCGCGCCAGGCTCGGCGTCCACCGCACCTGCCGGACTTTCTCATACGCTTCGTGGTCCTCGGCTGCAAGGCCCTCGGGCATCCGAAAACCCGTAAACCCCGCTGCCGGCGAATGCCGGCGGTCCATCGTTCCGAAGACCGTCGTTCCGGCCACCATCAGGCCCACATCCGCCCAGGAGGAGGCGGCATACAAGCGGTCCTCGACGGCCCGCAGAGCCCGCGCCAGATTGTAGTCGGGCGCCAGGGCCGGCGCCAGCAGCACCGCCCGTTGCACCCGCACGTGCGCGGGCAGGGCCTCGAGCGCCCAGGCGGCCACGGCGGCGCCGCCCGAGTGGCCGATGAGCGTCACCGGCCGGCCGGGCATCGCCCGCACATAGGCCGCGATCCAATCGGCCAGATGCTTGGCCGCCGTGCGGTTCCGTTCATGCCACACCAGGTCGGCCAGGAACATCCCGGCCGGGCCGACCGTCCAGTCGTAAATGACGATGGCCCCGCGGACGCCCCCCTCATCGAGCCCCCGCCGGAGCCACCGCGGGCCCCAGTTGTACCCACCGACGCCGTCCAGGCTAACCACGAGCCCTTCGCGAAAGCGTTCGGGCGTGGCATACCGGCCAAACCGTATCCTGCCGCACGTCTCGGCGTCGAACAGCGGATCGCCCGGAAACACAAAACCGCGCCACCGCCACCGAAGCCCCGCCATAAGCGCCTCACGCCTGACACCGGAAGCGGGTACTATATCGGCCCGCAGGCCGGTCCCGCAACCTCTTTTCGCACCGCTTGCCGCGGTTTGTGATGGAGAAGCGGGCACACCCGTGCGAGGCGCCCAAGCCGAAAAGGCTTGCCGCGCGTGCGGCCCGGGCGATAGAGTGGGAGGCGAGGAGGGCTTGGCATGTCAGGCGCCATCGGGATGGATCGGGTGAAGATTGGCGAATTCTGCTGGCGTCATCGTATCCGCAAACTGTCGGTGTTCGGTTCGGCGCTGCGGGGCGAGGGGGGGGCCGACAGCGACCTGGACCTGCTCGTCGAATTCGAGCCGGATGCCATCGTCGGCCTGGTGGACCTGGCGGGGATGGAGTTGGAATTGTCGGACCTCCTTGGGCGCCGGGTGGACCTGCGAACGCCGTCTGAACTAAGCCGATACTTCCGCAACCGGGTGCTGGCCGAGGCGGAGCCCCAGTATGTTCGTGGATGACGCGACGCGACTGCGCCCCATGCGCGACGCCGCCGCCGAGGCCGTCCGCTTTGTGCAAGGGAAGACCCGCGCCGATCTGGACAAGGACCGCCAATTGGTCCTGGCGCTCGTCAAGTGTATCGAAATTGTGGGAGAAGCGGCTTCGGGGGTGAGCGCGGCGCTGCGCGAGCGACACCCCGACGTCCCCTGGCGGGCCATCGTTGCCATGCGCAACCGCCTCATCCACGGGTACTATGAGATTGACCTCGACCGTGTTTGGGACACGGCGACGTCGAACCTCCCGCCTCTGCTCGCCACGTTGGGGCGCATCGTCGAAACAGGCGGAGAGTCCTGAGCGACCCGGTCCGGCGAGGCGACGAAACAACGACGCGCGGCGTCCCGGCGGGCCGCCGCGCGACTTCCGTTTCTTTTTTCCGCCGGAGGTGTTCCTACGCCGACGCACGCCGCCCGCGCCACACCATCGTCACCGCCAAGAGCGCCGCCTTCCAGCCCCGCCCGCCGCCGCGCACCCGCCTTGATTGGCCG
>DATLBA010000116.1:0-3975 GCA_035527275.1 Phycisphaerae bacterium | reverse complement strand
CCGCACGCAGCCCGGTTCGACGACCTGTTGGCGCTTCAGGCAGCGCGGCAGCCGCCAGGAACCCCCCGTCAGGAACACCGAAACGGACTCCTGCCGCGCTACGGCCGCACGCCCGTCGGCTGTTCAACGCCAGCGACTTTGGTGCAAGGATGGGTGTTCGTTGAAGGGAGAGGTCCAGGGGTGGCGGGGCCGAGTTCGAAGCGCGTTGCATTCGGGCCGCCGGTCGATTTTTTGCTGTTAACCAACTCGGCATGTTAACCAGAGAGCGCGAGAGTTTGAGGCGGTTTCGTTCGGGCTGCGAGCGCAACCCGATAGGTTGGGGCCGAAGGCCGAACGCGACAACTCCGAACCCGCCTTCGCTCTTCGGCTTCGGCGGGCAGGCCAAGAGCGCGGGCGGCGAGCGGTGGAAGCGCTGTAAGCCTTTGCCCGGCCGCACTTGCGACGAAAGCCCCGGCTCGCCGTGAGCCGAGGCTCTCCGTTAACGTCCGAGCCGCGAATTGTTCGCGGTTTTCCGTCTGGCTCCCCGCGCGTAACCCTCTTCGGAAAACGCACGCGGCGCTCTCTGTTTGCTCCGGACGGCGGGGCGGTGCCGGGGCTGTTAAACAGTTCGCCCAGAGGGTGCCTGTCATGCCCGCAAGTCTGTCCGAACCATTACGACACAGGGCCGGATGGGGCTTTCGGGAGGGACAGTGGTCTCGTCCGGCGAAATCCCTTGACGGTGGTGGGAGACGTGATTAGCGTGAAGGCAGGTCATCTGCGAACCCTGCCGGCGATCTCGTTTGATGAAAAAGCACGCCTTCGTCCTCGCGTTGTTCTTGCTCGTTGTTCTGGCCACAGGTTTCCTTGGCCGGGTCGAAGCGGCGGTCTACAATCTGCACTTGGTCACCGACAATGGGCCTGATTACACCGACATCGAGTCGTTCGTCCGCAGCGTCACCGAGCGGTGGAAAACGCCTCAGGAAAAGTGCATTGCGATCTGGCGATGGGGCCGGCGAAGCCGGCGGCAGACGAGTTGCGCCCATGACGACGGGCGATTGATTTGGGATCCGATCCTGCATTACAACTCGTACGGAACCATGAACTGCGGCGTGATCTCAGCGCTGAACGTCACATGCTTTCTCCAACTGGGCTACCGGGCCCGCTACATTCAGCTTGGTGACCATACGGTGAGCGAAGTCTCCTGGGACGGCGGCAAGTCGTGGCACTTGTTCGACTCGTCGATGAGTTTCTTCTGCTACAATCACGCCGGCGAGGTCGCCAGTTGTCAGGAGATCAAGGAGTCGCATGCCTGTGAACTCTCCGGCGGAAAGAGCGAGCCGGGACACTACTATCTGTACCACGGTGCCCCACAGTGTGTGTCCCACCTCGGAGCCGGCGGGTGGCGCTGTGCCGCCGACCAACCGGTGGCCTACAAGCGGACCCTGATCAACGGTGCGTCGTCGTACACCAACGGGTTCTCGGTGAGCAAGTACACCCAGTACGCGCGCTTCGGGCATCGCTACGTCCTGAACCTCTTGCCTGGTCAGTCGTACACCCGCCACTTCAAACCGCTCGATGGAAAGGACTCCGGCGTCGCCAAGGAGAACAAACCGTACTACTACCGCCCGCTCGGCGGCCGCGATCCCGACGAGCAACACGGACTGGGTAACATTCGAGGCAACGGCCTCTGGGTTTTCCAGCCCGATCTTGCCGGAGCGGACCCCCAAAGGCTCTTCTACGACTCCCAAAACGTGCGCACGCGGACCCAAGACGGCACAGGTCCTAATCTTCACCCGCACAGACCCCGGCAACGTGCCTCGGTCGTCTTCAAGGTCTCCGCGGCGAACGTGATTACGTCCATGCGGATCGAAGGCAGAGGCTTGCGCTCGAAGGCAGGCGACGTGCTTCGCCTGCTCGTCAGCCGCAGCGCGGGGATCCGATGGACGCCCGTCTGGCAATCGAAGCGCACCGGCCCGCAGGACATCCGCCTCAGGCTGTGCGATGAGGTTGCCGGTGTGACCGAGTGCTTGGTGAAGGTGGAGATGCTCGCCGCCGACGTGACGACCGACGTCGGACTTGACACATTGAAGCTGACCACCGTAACGCAACTCAACCGCCGCACGTTGCCCAAGCTCACGCTGGGCACAAACCGCGTTCGGCTGTTCGCAGATCGACAGGTGGAAAGCACCTTGCTGTGGCCCCCATTGCACGCGGGGCTCTATCGGCAAACGGTCTTCCAGGAGGACGGCGTTCACTGTACCAAGGAGCCCGACGGAATCTATAAGGCCACCCTGGGGTCCGCGGTAAACGGCAAGGAGTGCTTTGCGACCTGGCGGCTGGAGGTTCCCACCGACATCACCAACGTCACTTACGGTGTGGTCGCGACGAACCGGTCGTCGGCCTCCTACGTCTCTCTTCAGCACGGCTTCGACGGGCGGAACTTCAGTGAGTTCTTTCGCAAATCCGACGGCCTCTTCCCCTTCGACAAACAGGTGCTGCACACAGTCGGCGAGTCGAAAGTGCCCGCCGGTATCCGCCGGACGTACCTCAAATGCGCGTTCTTCTGTCGAGGCGGCGCGGCCGGCTATGGTATGGACGGCATCCAGGACCTGTGGATGCGGGTAGAGCACCAGCCGCGCGACGCTCGATTCGAGCCCTTCGAGGTCACCTACCACTGGACCGAGCACCGGCAATCCGGCGACGTCGCTCGTTCACACACGGAACTGATCGAGTCGCTACCCCACGAGTACGTCGTCCATACGGCGGGTTTCCGCGACCCCACGATGAACTGGGTCCGCATGAACGTGCGCGGCTACGACCCGGAAAGGAAACAACCCATACGCGGCTACTCCGATGGCGAGGACGTTGGCCCGGGTTGTGAACACCGCGCGGTGACTTACGCCTGGGGGAAGAATCTAGCCAAGGGGAAGCCCTACACCACCAGCCGGCCGTCAAGCACCGCCTCGAAAAACCCCGACACCGACGGTCGCGAACTGACCAATGGGATCATCGTTGCACCTACCGACTACGCCACTGGCGGTCCGGTACAGGCCGCGACGGCCTTCTGGGCCGCTGGCGATCCGGTTACCTTTGTCGTGGATCTGGGCAGTCCGAAGGGTATGGCAGGTGTCCGTATCAGCACGCACCAGCCCAACATCCACTATTGGCATCCGAGCCGAGTGGAGGTCGCCGTTTCAGCCGATGGCAAGACCTGGAAGCAGGCCGGTACGATCCGGCACAACGATCTCTGGAAACCGCCGGGCGACTACGAGCCCTGGGAGCACGACGACGATCCGAGCTACGACGACCTGCCTGCCGGCGGCCGTTTGGCTTATTCCTATCCGCTGGCCTTTGACAAACCTCTTTCGGGGCGCTACGTCCGTCTCACCTGCACTCGGTTGGACGGAAAGGGCTTAGGGCTTTCAGAGTTGGAGGTCTTTGATCGCGTGACGGTTCGCCCTTGGCCTTGACCGATTCCACGCCCGGCCTTTGTCGGGCGAGGCATCTTTCAGGCCCACGATGCCCTGGCCCCGGAACTCCCTCCGCCTCTCGGCTCGGGGCTCTCTGTTAACCAGAGCGACCTTGGAAGTTCGCTCCCGTTCATTTGGCTCCCCGGGTAGGACTTGAACCTACAATCCCGGCGCGCCGGGATTAACCGCCGACCGCCTCTCCGAGCAGGTGCGTCCGAATCCACCGGGCAGACTTCATACGCTTGATCTGCCGTTCGCGCTTCACCGCTTGGCCGTGCGTGGCATGGGGCTCTTTCCAGATCAGCTGCCAAGGGCCATGCTTATGCGGCCAGGTCATCTCACCCGACACCGGCGTGTTGTGCTCGCGAAGGCGTTTCTCAAAATTCGGCGTCTGACCCACGTAGAAACGTCCCTGCGGATTCTGTAGGATGTACACCCAGTATGGCCCTTCCTGTTCCATGCCTCCCCCCAAAGCAATGGGCCGGATGTGGTTCCCCGCATCCGGCCCGCTGTATTTGGCTCCCCG
>DATLBA010000115.1:0-5978 GCA_035527275.1 Phycisphaerae bacterium | reverse complement strand
AAAATTGCATTGGCGCTGGTGGGTCTCATGCTCCTTGGAAGTGGGGCGAAGGGGGCGATTGCCGTGGATTACCTCCAACGGGATCACACGACCGCCCCGGACCAATGGTACCTCGTGTACGGCTACGCCGGTCACTGGATTCGCGGAGCCACGCTGGACGGGTCAGGGATGGCTGTGCCGACTGGCGACCCGACGCCGTATCTGACGCCCATTCCGGAGGCCTACAGCACGCCGCTCTGGGTTGACCAGTTCTCGTATTCCCTTCAGCAGTTGCCATTTGAGCCGGGCACGCCGCAGGTGGCGGACGTGTGGTATCACCTGGACATCGCGAAGGATCTGGAACGCATGACGGGATACACGGCGGTGAAGTTTGACCTGACCATCCTGTTCTACGACGTGGACATCGTGGATACGGAGATTGAGGTCCGTGTTGACGATCAGGGACGCCAGACGGTCGCGGCCGGCGAGATCGCATCAGGCACTTACCTGACGTGGCACGTCGAGGCGGGGGCGGACGACCACGTGAATATCGAGTTGGACCTGAACGGGACACAGCAAACCTATGCTGCGGCCTTCTTCGTGGACAACATCCAATTCGTTCCCGAGCCGGCCACGATGGCGCTGATGGGCCTGGGCGGCCTGGGAATGTTCGTCCTGCGGCGGCGTCGCAGGTAAACTCGCCGGCCCCTCCTCTTACTATGCAGTGCCTCGGGCGGTCCTTCGGGACCGCCCTTTTTATATCCATCAAGCGTCGCGACAGTAAATCCGGCGGGCCTCACCCGACACGCATGAGCGGCCGGCAAGCCGGCCGGCGAAACAGTTGCGGTTTTGCCGCCCCGCTTGTCGGAGCGCAGCGCAGACCCGCCGTGGAGGGCGGGGCGCGCGCAGAAAGGTGAAAAAGGAAAGGAACGGTGGGCGGAAAAAACGGGCCTCACCACATGCGCCGTAAAGGCGCCGGGTGAGGCCCTTGCGCTGGGATGGGCCGAATTAACCGTAACGCGGGGGTATAAACGGCGAGGCGCCGGCGTGCAAGCAAATTCCCAAAAAATTTTTCGCAGGAATTTCGAGCGGCCCCATACGATAATAAACAGGGACTACAGAGCGTGGCCGCACCCTCTGAAGGAGGAAAAACGGCATGGCGAAGACGCCGACAACCAAACCTTTCGGCAGGGAACTGCCGCGGCCCGGCGGGGTCACGGTGCTGCTTCTGTGGTCGTTTGCCCTGGCGGCATGGATCGGTGCCTTGGCGGCCCTGGCTGCAGGCGTCCTGAAAGCCGTCCGCGGGGAACTGCGCTTCGAGACCCTGATCCTCGCGGTCGGCGTCATTGTCGCCTGCGCCGTCCTCGGCGCGGTGCCGATGAGCCTCCTGCTGCTGGTCAAGTACGGCTTCAGCGCGGCGGTGAGCGTCAAACTGATGGAACGGGCGCTCCACGGACTTCAGCAAAAGAGTTGGGGGAGCGGGATGTCGTCCGCACTTGAAACCGCCTCCCACGAGGAGGTCGTCAGCCTCCTCTCGGAGATTATGGAGAACACACTGCTGGACGAGGAAGAGAAGGCCGCCAAGCGCCAACTGGCCAAGAAGCGTCGCCAGCAGGCGCTGCGGCGCGAGATTGAGGCCCTCATCAACGCCGCCAAATACCGCGAAGCCCAGGAACGCCTCGAAGAGTTCCGCATCCGCTATGCCGACAGCCCCCGGGTGGCCGAAATGGAAGCCCGGCTCTCGGAAGCCCTGCGCCAACACGAACAGAGCGAAATCGCCGCCGTGACCGAGCAGGTCCATCGCCACATGGGCCTGGGACGCTGGGAACGCGCAATGGAAATGGCGCGCGGCCTGGCGGAACAGTATCCGGAGAACTCCGAGGCGACCGGACTTCCCGAAACCGTCCGCCTCGAACAGCAAGGCAGTCGGCGGCAGGAGCAGCAGCGCCTATACCGTGAGATCGAGCACTTGGCCGCCCGCCGACATTGGCGCGAGGCCCTTCGCGCCGCCGAAACCCTTCTTGAGAACCATCCGGACAGCCCCGAAGCCCATACCCTGGAGGGGCAGATTCAGGAACTGCGGCGCAACGCCGCCATCATGGAACGCCGCGAGTGGGAAAACCGAATCGCCGAGCACGTCCAGACCGGCCGCCACCGCGAGGCCTACGACCTGGCGCTTGAGTTGATGGGAAAGTACCCCGACTCGCCGCAGGCCGAAGCGATCCGTGAGCGGCTCGACCAACTCAAGGCCCGCGCCGGCGTCACGGACTGAGGCTCCATCGCCGATGATTTACCGACTCGTGGCGCGCCCAGGCCGCCTTGTCGGAGGAACCGGGTCCGAACCGCCGCACGCGAACGGGTGGCATCGCAAAACCCTCCAAGCCGCCAGCGCCGACCCCTTCCATATCCCGTGGCGCCGCAGCGCCTCGACCGCATACCGGCTGCATGTCGGCGCATACCGGCAGCACGAACCCACGAGCGGGCTGACCGTAGCCTGGTAGCCGCGAATCGCAAGCACGAGGCCGCCCACGGCTAGACGCCCGAGCGCATTGAGAACGGTTCGGACGGCTTGATTCATGTTCCGCCGGCCTTTCCGGGGGACGGTGTTGAGCGGGTGCGCTCGGCGTATCGCCGAACGGCTTCCGGCACGAGCGAGCGGATGCGGCGGTCCACCTCCTCAAACGTATAATCCCGGCCGAGGGTGACGATTACGACGTCGTAGCCGCCGGGCAGGTCCGCCCGGGCCCGACGAAACGTCTCGCGCAGCAGGCGCTTCGTGCGGTTGCGCTGGACGGCCCCACCCGAACGCCGGCCAACCGAGACGCCCAGGCGGGTAGCGCCTTGCGGGTTCGGGCGGACATAGACGACAAGCCGGCCGTCCGCAGCGCGGGCGCGCGCGGCATAGACGGCGCGGAACTCGCGGGTCGTTCGGAGCCGCTCGTGCGGTTTCAGACTTGCTCGCGGTCTGTCGTGCCGGGGTCCCTGTTCGATGGACCCTCGACAGGGTTCCTGTTGGCTGGACCCCCGACGGGGTTTTAGCGGTTGTCGCCCTTGAGGGCTCATGACACATCCTCATCTTCCGAAGAAGGGGCCTCTGAGTCAGGCAGGGCGAATCGACGACCGGCCTCCGTCCAGGAGTCGGTCGTGTCGGTCGGCTTGTGAGACATCGGACGCAGCAGCCGGCGCCGGACGGCATTCAGAATCAGAAAAATCACGACCAGGGACGACACCAGAACGAGCCACCAGAACCAGCCTTCGGCGCGGTCCTCGCCGACGGCCATACGGCCCGTATGGGGGAGCGCCTGGCCCAGCATCGTGACAAGACGAACGCTCATGGATTTCCCTCACCGCCGGGGCGGTCGGTGCCCGGGCCGTCCTTCCTGTCGCCGTCGGCGCTGTCGGCCATGTCTGAGACGCCTTCGACAGACACATCCGCCGCCGGCCGCGGCCGGCCCTCGGGCCAGAGCCGGTCCCAGACGTTCGGCCCGAGTTCCCGTTCGGCGATTTCGACGAGCGTCGCGAGGTCCCGGCGCATCCGCTCAAACTGCTCACGCAGGCGAAGCACCGCCGCCACACCCGGCAGGTTAATCCCCAGATCCCGGTGCAGCGTGACGACGCTCCACAGCCGCCGCATCTGGGCCCGCGTGAAAACGGGCGACCCGTCCTCGCCGCGCGCCTCAGCGACCAGCCCCTCCTCGACGTAGGACTCAACGTCCTTGTCGGTAACGCCGAGGGTCTCGGCGGCCTCGCGGACGGAGTAGGTTTCGGGTTCGCTCATGGCAGACTCCCGATTCAAGCGTTCCACGGCGGGCCGGTCCGAGGGCTTTCGCTCTTGAGACCCCGAAGTTCCTCGAACAGGCGCTTCTGTTTCTCGTCGAGTCGCTTGGGCGGCACGATCCGGATCACGCAGTACTGGTCGCCGTGGCGTCCGATCCTGGCGTCCGGCAATCCCTGCCCCTTGAGTCGCAGGCGGGTGCCGCCGGCGGTTCCCGCCGGGATGCGGACCCTGGTGCGTCGCCCGTGGGCGGTGGGCACTTCGACGGTGGCGCCGAGGGCGGCTTCGGCGACGGAGATCGGCACGTCAATATAGATGTCGGCTCCGTGGCGGCGGAAGTAGGGATGCGGCCGGACGCGGATCCTGAGGTATAGGTCGCCGGGCGGTTCGCCGCCCACGCCCGGCGCCCCCTTGCCGTGAAGCCGCAGCCGCTGGCCGTCCTCTACGCCCGGCGGAATCTTGACCGAAAGCGTCTCGCGACGTGAATTGCCGTCGCCCGTCGGCCGCCGGACGGTCAATGTCGTCTCGGCGCCGCGCACGGCCTGCGCGAAGGTGATCGCCAGTTCGCTTTCCAGGTCGGCGCTCCCGGCGCGCCGGGACTGGGGGCGAGGGCGGCGGCTGCGCGCCCCGCCCAGTCGGCTGAAGAGTTCCTCCAAGATGCTTTCCGGGCCGCCACCGGACCCCGCAAACGCCTCGAAAGCCACGTCCTCGAAAGGCGAGCCGCCGCCGGTCCAGGTATAGCGGCCGGCGAAGGGACCAGCCCCGGCCGCCGCGCCGGCGCCCATGCGAACGCCTTCGTGTCCGAAACGGTCATAGACCTTTCGCTTCTCGGCGTCCGAGAGGACCTCGTAGGCCTCGCCGAGTTCCTTGAACCGGCGTTCGGCCTCGGCGTCGCCGGGGTTCAGGTCGGGGTGGTGCTTGCGGGCCAGCCGCCGGTAGGCCTTGCGGATATCGTCCCGGCCGGCGTTCCGCGGGACGCCGAGCACCTCGTAATAATCGCGTTTGGCCATGCCGCCCTCGCTGAAACCGTGGGTCGCCGCGGAGGCAATTATAAACATGGTCGGCGGTTCAAGCAACGCCTAACGGGCTCAGCGCTACTTTGTCAACTTGGCGTCGCCCCAAATTGTGGATAGCGCGGTGTCCCGAGCCTCCCGACAAGTCGGGATCGGCAGGACTGCCCACCGCGCGGCGGGCACGGCTGAGTCGTGAACCGGGGCGGGCCGGCTTGCGGCTCACGGGGCGGCGAGGTGGGCGCGCCAGAGGTCCTCGACGCGGTCGGCCAACTCCCCCGTCGTGGCGTCCGCTTCGGCGTCGAGCCAATGGAGTTTCTCGAACCGCCGGAACCACTTCAGCTGGGCCCGAGCAAACTGCCGCGTGTGAAGGACTATCGCCTCGATCGCCTCAGGCCACGTCATCCTGCCTTCGAGATGTTCGATGGCTTCGGCATAGCCAAGCGCCTGGCGCGGCCCGTGGGCCAAGCCGCCGGGGCGCGCAGCCAGGCGGCGAACTTCCTCAAGGAGCCCCGCATCGACCATTCGCCGCACTCTCGCTTCGATGCGGCGGTCGAGATCGTCGGGCGCGCGGCGAATCGCCACCATGAGCGGGCGGTAGCGCCGGCGCCGGCTGCCCCATTGGGTCTGAAGGGCCGAGATCGGCGAGCCGGTCGCTTCCCAGACTTCCAGGGCTCGCACGATGCGCCGGAGGTCGTTCGGATGGATACGCCGAGCGGCGTCCGGGTCCACCTCCGCCAGGCGGGCGTGAAGGGCGGCGGACCCGCGGCGTTCGGCCTCGGCCCGGAGGCGCGCACGGGTTTCGGCATCGGCGGCGGGGCCCTCAAACAGGCCCTCAAGCAAGGCCTTGAGGTAAAGCGCCGTGCCGCCGGAAACAATAGGCGCGCGGCCGCGCGCATCAATGTCGGCGATGGCCGCGTCGGCCAGGTCCATCCACCGGGCGGTTGAAAACGTCTCGTCGGGTTCCGCCACGTCAATCAGGTGATGGGGCGCGGCGCGGCGATCCTCGGGCGGCGCCTTGGCCGTCCCGATGTTCATGCCGCGATACACTTTCATCGAGTCGGCGGAGATAATCTCGCCGCCGAGGCGCACGGCGACGGCCAGGGCGAGGTGTTCCTTGCCCGTGGCCGTCTGGCCCGTGATGACCAGGATGGGGACGGGCGGGTCCATGCGGCCACGGTGCGCCGCGCCCGGCGCCAAGTCAAGCAAGTTTG
>DATLBA010000114.1:0-6643 GCA_035527275.1 Phycisphaerae bacterium | reverse complement strand
CCTATCTCTGGGCCAGGCCGGCCGACGTCGCCATCATGGTCGTCGGCACCGGTCCGTCGGGCAAGGGCCTTGCGCGGGTCCGTCCCTCGACGCGTGAGATCCTCGACAAAGTGGACCTGTGGGCCTGGAACACACGGACCGACCCGACGGCCGAAGGCTTCTTCGAGTTCCCCCAGGCCCTAGTGCGGATGGGTTTTCGCGGCGCCGTCAGCCCCCGCGCCGACTTTCATCACGTGCATCCGGACCGTCTGAACCACGCGGGCAACCGGCGCTTTCTGGCGGCCCTGCGCCGGCGCGTGGGCGGAAGCCTTGGTCATGCCTAGACGGTGGACGATTCGCCCGGTTCCGCCCGAAGCCGACCGATTGGCCCGCGCGCTCGGCCTGCTGCCGCTCGTCGCGCGGGTTCTGGCGAACCGCGGCCTCGCCTCTCCGCAGGCGGCGCGGGCCTTCCTGAATCCGGATCTGTCGCAACTTCACGAACCCGCCTCGGATCCCGCCATCTTGGCCGCCGCCGACCGCCTCGTCGCCGCCGCCCGAAACGGCGAGCCTATCGTCATCTATGGCGACTACGACGCCGACGGCATTACCGCCTCGGCGATCCTCTGGCAGGCGCTCCGCCTGGCCGACGCCGACGTCCGCATCTATACCCCGCATCGCCTGGAGGAGGGCTACGGCCTGAATCGCGACGCCATCGGGCGGCTCGCCGCCGAAGGCGCCCGCGTTCTGGTGACGGTGGACTGCGGCATCACGAGTGCGGCCGAGGTTGCCCACGCCCGCGCGCTCGGTCTGGAAACCATCATCACCGACCACCACGAGCCGGACCCCGACCGAGTTCCCCAGGCCACGGTCATCGTGAACCCGAAACTTCCCGGCTCACCCTATCCGTTCCGGGACCTGTCGGGGGCCGGGCTGGCCCTGAAACTGGCGTGGGCCATCGGCCAGCGCCTCAGCCGCCGCGACCGCGTCACCGACGCCTTCCGCGAATTCCTGGTCGCCGCGACCGGCCTGGCGGCGCTCGGAACCATTGCCGACGTCGTCCCCCTGGTCGGCGAGAACCATGCCCTTGCCGGTTTCGGTCTGCGGGCCCTCGCTTCAAGCCGCCACCCCGGTATCGGCGCGCTGCTGGCGGTTTCGGGCCTTGCCGATAAGCGTCTCGATGCGGGCCATGTCGGCTTCATGCTGGCCCCTCGGCTCAACGCCGCCGGCCGCATGGGCAGCGCCCGCGAGGCCATCGAACTCTTGACCACAGCCGGCCCCGAAGCCGCACTCGCCATCGCACAGAAACTCGACCGCCTCAATCGCAAGCGCCAGCAAACCGAGAAGCAAATCTTCGAGGAGGCCGAGGCCCGCATCGCCGAAACGTTCGACAAAAAACGGGACGCCGCGATTGTCCTCGCTTCCGAAGGCTGGCACGCCGGGGTCATCGGCATCGTCGCCTCGCGAATCGTGGAGAAGTACTGGCGGCCGACCGTCCTCATCGCCGTGGCGGAGGACCATGCCCAGGGCTCCGGACGCAGCATATCGGGGTTCGACCTGTTCGGGGCGATGGCGGCCTGCGGCAAGCACCTGAAAAGGTACGGCGGCCACGCGATGGCGGCGGGACTTCAACTAAGTCCCGCGAACGTCCCGGCGTTTCGCGAGGCGTTTCTCGCCCACGCCGGAGCGTCCCTCCGGCCGGAGGACTTGGTGCCGCGCGTCACCGTCGATGCCGAGGTCAAACTTTCGGACCTGACGCTGGAGGCGGCCCGCGCGCTGGAGCGCCTGGGACCTTTCGGCGCGGGGAATCCCCGGCCGGTCTTTGCGGCCAGGCGCCTGCGCCTCGTAAAAGACGCTCGCCAGATCGGTCGGCGTGGCGCGCACTTGGCCTTTCGCGTCACCGAAGGCGGACATGCGCGGCGCGCCGTCGCATGGCGCGGGGGTGAAGCGGCTGACGCCCTTTCCCGCGCCGGGTCCTGCGGCATCGCCTTCACCTTGCGCATCTCGGATTACCGCGCCACGCCCGAGGTGGAACTCCACGTCAAAGACCTCTGGATCGGATCCTACGAGGACCCCGAGGCCGCCAGGGAATATGCGTGAAAGCGGTGGCCCCGTTGCAGTTATCTATCGCTGGCTCTGAAAGCGGTTTCAGGACGGCGGAGCGCAGGGGAATCTGAAATTTGACGTTTCAGACAGGGCCCGGGGACCTCACTTCTTCCTGCCCCGCTTCTTCTCTTCCATCTCCATCCGGTGCGATTGGTAAATGGCACCGATGACGGCCGGCACGCCCACCAGAACCGGAAGAAGATACCGCCTTGCTTCGATTCCCGAGATGACCGCATCGTGCACGTTTGGGACGGCCGTCACCAGGCCCACCACGCCGAGGACCACGAGCAGGGCGCCGATGAGGGACGTCATGAAGACAACCACTGCTCGGAACACGAACAACGCGAGGACACAGCCCACCACCAAGCCGATGCCGCCCGCGATGAGCACGTAAACCGGCTCCTCCTTCCAGAAGACGAGCATCGCTCCGAGAAGGCCGCCGGCGATCCCGCCGAAAACGGTGACCGCCACCTTAAAAAGCGGCCAGGCAAGGAGCCCGAGAACCACCGCGCCGCCGATCATGCCGACCGCCGGATTCAACTCCAGCCACGCCGCCGCCAGACGCCCGACCAAGACGCCCGCCATCGCCGCATACACCACCACCATTCCCTTGAACAACTTCAGGCCGTACAGGAGGCTCACAAGGCCCACCGGAATCAAGGGCGTCGCCTGCCACCACTCCAATTGACCAAGCAGGGCCGGAAAGGTTTCGACGGCCTCGGCGGCGGCCTTGTATGCCTCCTCGAGCGCCGACTGCTGTTCCAACGGGCCAAGCATGGTCTATCCTTTCGGCGAGCGGCCCTGTCGGGGCGAGAGGGGTTCCGGCGCTTCCCGCGACCCGCCTGAGGCGGGCCGCGGCCCCAACGCTGCCTGCACAACCAAGCCAACTCCCACGAGACACACCCACGCTGCCGCCAGCGTTAGGGGGTACGATTCCGCCAGGGACAACCGCTCTGGGCCGTAGTATTGCGAAACCACCTCCGCCCCGGCCACCAGAAGCAGCGCCGCCCCTTGGGCGCTCGTCAGGAACCGTTCGCTGAATTTGAATCGCGTGACGGCAAGGGCCGCCCCCAGGACGAGGCCGACCAGACCCGCCGCCAGGACCGGGTCGCACTTCAGATTCGGCCCCGGCACCAGCCGGCCGTATTTCTCGAAGAACAGGTACGAGGCGAAGCCGTCCGGCCCGACGGCCAGGGCCGCCAAGTGGGCCAGGACCGCCGCCGTCACAATCGCCGCCAGCACCGCGTGGAGAACGGTTCGGAAAAACGCACCCAAGCCGCCCGCTACGATTCCCGACGCCACAATCACCAGCCATTGAGGCGCCGGCAGAAGCGGAGACGCCATCAGCCCGACGCCGCACCCGATAACCGTCAGGCTCAGGACGTCGAAGACGCGGGGCCAGCGGCCGCCGAAAACCAAATAGGCGAGGCCCAGCAGCCCGAGAAGGGCGCTCCCCCAGACCGGGATAACGAGTCTCAGTTCACCGGCCGTTGCAGCGAGCATCCTGTCCCCCTTCCGCCGCCGTTCGCTCTCGCCGATCGGGAGCAACCTATTCAAGCACGTCGGGCGCGAGGGGTCAACCGATTTTGCTTCACGACGGCGTGCCGCTTGCCGTTCAGATTCCGCGTGTGCAACAGGATGGGGCACACATCAAACACAGAGCGTCCAACATCGAACGCAGATCGGGAATGACGAAAGGCAGGCCCTAAGAGGGGTCGGGCAGGTTCTTGTCCGAGAGGCCGATCTCGTGGGCGATATCGCGGAACTCGGTGCGCGAGATGTCCTCGAGACGCTTGCCGCGATCATCGAGTTTCTCGTTGAACTTGACGGCCTTTTCCTGCATCACGCCGTGGGTGTCCTCGCTGCCGCCGACCAGGTGGAAGTTCGAGCCGCGCGTATAGCGCATGTGGCCGTCGTCGTTATCAAGCCCCACGCCGAACAGGAAGGCCTTTTTATCCTGTTTTTCGCGTTTCTCGGTATCCATCGTTTACTCGCACCATCCCCACATACACTATTATCGTCATTGGGGCGGGGGCGTCAAGAGGGGAAGGCGAGTGCGCCGTCAAGATTTTCGTGTCAATTCAGGGCGGGGCCTTGTGGGGCGATACCTGCGACGTTTGAGTTTTTCCAAAGAACGTCCATCTGTTGGTCCCGGCACGAAAGGCGGGGCTCTCCGCCGAAGGCTGCGGCCTGCGAAGGCGGGATGCGGCTAAACATGGCGTTGCTGTTCGCCGTTCATTCCGCACTCCGCGCTCCGCAGGGGGGTTCTTGTTTGACAACGAGGCGGACGGTATGCTGTAAAAGGTGACACGAGGCTTCCGGCTTCGCCGGTGGCCCTGCCGGGGCTCAAGGCGGGGCGCCGGTTGGCCGATACCACGAGGGGTCGGCGGCCAATCCACACGAAGGTCACAAGGGCCGAAAAAAGGACACGCGGATGTGCGGGATCATCGGATACCTGGGCAACAAGCAGGCCTATCCGATTCTGATGGAGGGCCTGAAGCGGCTGGAGTACCGCGGCTACGACTCGGCCGGCATCGCCCTCCAGCAGGATGCGGACGGGCGTCTGGTAGTCACCAAGGCCAAGGGCATGATTGCCGCGCTCGAGGCCAAAATGAAAGGCCGGGACGTGCGCGGCACGCGCGGCATCGCCCACACGCGATGGGCGACGCACGGTGCGCCGAATGCCGTTAACGCCCATCCCCACACCGACGCCTCGGGGAAACTTGCCGTCGTCCACAACGGCATCATCGAAAACTGGTCGGCGCTCAAGCAGTTGCTCCAGCAGGAAGGCGTCGAGTTCCGAAGCGAGACGGACACCGAGGTGCTCGCGCATCTGTTCGCCCGCTACTACGAGGGCAACCTTGAGAGGGCGGTCCAGAAGGGGCTCCAGGAAGTGCGGGGCGCCTACGGCATTGCCGTCATCCACGCCGACGAACCCCACGTTCTTGTCTGTGCCCGAAACGGGTCGCCGCTTATCGTCGGCGTCGGCGAAGAAGAGTTCATCGTCGCCAGCGATGCCTCCGCCATCATCGAGCACACCACGAACGTTATCTACCTTGAAGACAATGAAATGGCGACGATCCGCCCCGACGGCCTTCGAACCGCCACCATTGACGCCGTCCCCACCCACAAGGAGGTCCAGCAGGTCGAATGGTCTCTCGAGCAGATTGAGAAGAAGGGCTACCCACACTTCATGCTCAAGGAGATCATGGAGCAGCCGGACAGTCTCGCCGACACGATGCGCGGACGGTTGGACGCCGAAGCCGGAGAGGTCCACCTAGGGGGCATCCGGGACGCCGCCAAACAACTGACCCATGCCCGCCGCGTGATTCTGACGGCGTGCGGGACGGCGTGGCATGCGGGGCTGGTCGGCGAGTACCTGTTCGAGGACCTCGCGCGGATTCCAACCGAGGTCGAATACGCCAGCGAGTTCCGTTACCGCAACCCCATCGTCGATGAAGGGACGGTTCTCATCGCCATCAGCCAGAGCGGCGAGACCGCCGACACCCTTGCCGCCGTCAGAGAAGCGAAACTCAAGGGGGCCCTCACCCTCGGGATCGTCAACGTCGTCGGCAGCACCATTGCCCGCGAAACCGACGGGGGAGTATATCTGCACGCCGGCCCCGAAATCGGCGTCGCCTCGACCAAGGCGTTCACCAGCCAGTTGGTGGCCCTGGTGATGATGTCGCTCTTCCTCGGCCGCAGGCGCCATTTGGCCCCTTACCAGGCCGCCGAGATCATCAAGGGCCTCCAGAAGGTTCCCGACCGGGTGCGACAGGTGTTCGAACTCGACGCACAGATTAAGGACGTGGCGGCACAGTACAAGGATTGCCCGAACTGGCTCTACCTGGGTCGGGGCTACAACTATCCGGTGGCGCTGGAAGGGGCGCTGAAACTCAAGGAAATAAGTTATGTCCACGCCGGGGGGTTGCCCGCCGCCGAGATGAAGCACGGCCCCATCGCCCTGATTACCGAGCAGATGCCCGTCGTCTTCCTGGCCAATCGGGGGCTTCAATACGAGAAGGTCCTCTCGAACATGGAAGAGGTCAAGAGCCGCGGCGGGCAGACCATCGTCGTTGCCACCGAGGGCGACAAGGACATCGCCCGCCTGGCCGACCACGTCTTGTCCGTGCCGGACGTGCCGGGGCCGTTCCAGCCCATCATCAACGTCGTGCCGCTCCAGTTGCTGGCGTATCACGTGGCCGTCCTTCGCGGCTGCGCGGTCGATAAGCCGCGGAATCTGGCCAAGAGCGTCACGGTGGAGTGAGTCGGTGTGGCTGAGATGTGTCCGCCGACCATGGCCCGCCTGCCGGCAAGGCCCAAGCGACATAAGCCCCCGATACCAGCGCACTTACACGGCCCTTTCGGCAGGTTTTCCATAGCAAAATTTTATTGGGGGAGGTGTCGTGCCCCCTTTTCCCTTGCATGGACCCTGGGGGCGGACTAGCATGATTTGGCGCGCCCGAGGCCGACCGTTCGGTCCGGGCGCTGCGGCTTGAAAAGCCTATGGCGGACATTCTTGTTTCCGAGCGAGGAGGACGGCGGTGGTGGGTCCGGCGGG
>DATLBA010000113.1:0-3512 GCA_035527275.1 Phycisphaerae bacterium | reverse complement strand
ACATGACCAAATAGACCTGGATGAACCAACACCGCACGAATTGTTCTCAACTGTTTCATCGTTCTCCCTCCTCGTGAAAGGTTCGTATGTCAAAGGCCCTGTTCCTGCGGCAAGGCCTGTCGTCAATAACCACCGCAGCGGGTCCCCCTCTGGACGCCGCCGGACTACTTCCGGCGACGGCGGTTTACACCCCTAGCCTAACAGTTCTCTCAAGACGTGGTTTTCGCGCTTGGTCGCCTCCAGGTCGAAGACAAGGTATTTGATGGCGAGGCGCAGATGGTCGAGCCGCTCCTCAACGGCCGCCATCTCCCCCCTCATTCCAGAAGTGTGTGCTGCCTCGTTCTTCACGAGTCCCATCGCCCCGAATCCGGCGTCCGCCGGAACCCGTGCCGCCTCCGAAAGCAGTTCCCTGATTCGCTCGCGAAGCGCCATCTCGTCCATTTCCCCGCCTCCCCTCTTTGCCGTCCGCTCGCGCCTTGCCGCAAGGCGCCGCGCAAGCAAGCGCTTTGTCTGCAGGATAACGATGCAAAGGGCGTTCCAAATGGCCGCACGCTCTCCGGAAAAACGGCGACCGCCTTTGCGGCTACGTGAGCGAGGTTCCCGGTTCGGGTCGTGCCAGCTGCGCTGAGTGTGACACCTGTGCACTCTGTGCGGAGCGCGTTGCCGTGACACGGCGCGGAAGGGGGCGCGAAAGGGTTCCGAGGGCGTAAGCGCTTTCATGGAAAACGGTTAGGGCGGCCCGCCGGAATGCGGCCTCGACGCAACACTTTCCAGGATGCCAACAACTGCCGCGCAACCGATTCAATCCGAACATACGGCACGCGCGGCAGCGCAAACGTTACAGCCCGAACTGCCCGCACAACCGGACCGCCGTTGAAGAAGCGCCTTGGCGCCAGGGCACTTCGTGCCGGTTGGACAGTGGAGCCTACGCCATGCGATTGCCTCCGTGGCGAGTAGGGACACCTGCCGCGCGAAGTCATTGGAAACGTTACCAACGCAGAATGTGGCAAGATTTTTCGGCACGAAAGGCGGCCGCCCATTTTGTCATCTCTGAAAGCGCGGCCTGTCAAGTCATTGTTCTGGTTTTCTCCCTGGTGCTGCCGTTGCTGTTGTGTGTGCGTCCCCGCCGCGGCGGGCCGGGGTCGGTCCGCCATCAGGACCGGCATCGTTCGTTCGGGTCGTTCCCAGTCATCCCTGCCTGCCTGCCGGCAGGCTTGTGGCTGTCAAATGCGATATACTCGTCCATGGTGCGGCTCCTTTCGTTCTGGATCCGCCGTCACGATACCGCGACGGCCGGAGCCGCACTTTCAGAGATGACAGATGGCGGCAAGCGCCGTCCCAATCCGCAATTTTACCCGCCGTCGCCCGCCACTCGCCACGTCGAGTCGCCCGTGGAGACCGGCGGGTAAACCTCGGCGAAGGCGGGCTGCAATCGCAAATTGAAAATGTCCTCGCGCCCCCGAGCCACACGCCGTCAGTCGTCCTCATCGTCCGCGCGGTGAACTCGAAGGTCTCTGGCGATGGCGCGCAGGCGGTCTTCCATGTCCTGTTTCGAATGCGTGGCGGCGTGGAAAAGGATGTCAGCGATTTGGGACCAGTTCGTGACCACATGGATGCCGTCGGGGAGGTCGGCCAACTCGTCGGCCAACTCTTCATAGTCCTCCGGATCGTCCTCGGACCAGTCCACGTGCAGGATGAGGACGGCGCGGAGGTTATTTTCCGCGTAGGCGCGGACGTCGGAAATTTTGTCGCCGATGCCGACGACCACGTTCCGGAAGGTTTGCGTCAGGGCGCTGAGGCGCTCCGCCTTGTAGGCACCGCTGCCGGAAAGTAGCCCGCCGAGTGTGCTGGTCAGGACAGGCCCCGAGGGAAAGCGATGGCGGGCGAGCCATTGCTTGCTGCTCGTGCCCAGAAAATCGGGCCGGTGGGTCAGATAGGCCACGGTGTGGTCCTCGGCAAGGCGGTCGAGGACGACTCCGGCGCCGGGCATCGGTTTGGCGCCGCCCGCGAGAACGCGGACAAAACCGGAGGCGACGACCGTCTTGTCGAGGTCCACGATGACGATTCGGGCGTCGGAGGGCCGCGCGACCACCAGGAGTTCGGCGTCGGCGGCCTCTCGTTTCGGCTGGTCCTCCGGGTGGACGCGGACGGTGATGCGATAGTCGCCCGGCTCGGCCGGCGCCTTCCAGGCGACGGCGGCGTCGCCGCGCTCGTCGGTTCCGGCCTGGCCGATGAGTTCTTCGCCAAAGAGGAACCGGATGCGCTTTCCTTCGATTCCTTCGAGCCGGAAGCCGGTCCGCAGGCTCGCCTTCAGAGCAACCTCTTCGCCGGGCGGGACGAGCAGATCATACGCTAGCAGAACGGGTTCGAGGCGACCGCGAATCGAATCCACCAGATCGCCGATCCCGCCGGAGGCTGGGCGCGGCGTCGCCGCGCCCGCCATCGCGAGGCAGGCGATCATCAGGCCCAGATGTCGTATGCGCCTCACAAAAAAAAGAATATACGAGGGGCATAATTTAGTCAATCTTTTTCGGGATTTGGCCGATTAGAAAAATCAAGCATTGCTCACATGGGACATGCAGCCGGATTGGGCTTTCGGCAACCCGGAACATCATCAAAGGAGCCGCAATGCATCGCCGTGTCCCCCTTCCCGACCTCGTGGATCTTCATGTGCATTCAAGTGTAAGTGACGGCATTTACCGGCCGCGCGAAGTGGTGCGGCGGGCGGCGGAGGTCGGCCTCAAAGCGCTCGCCATTTCGGACCACGACACGGTGGCGGGTGTTCCCGAAGCGGTGGGCGCCGGCGAGGAGTTCGGGGTGGAGGTCATTCCTGCCGTCGAAATCTCCGCCGAGTTCGACGGCGGCGCCTGCCACATCCTCGGCTATTTTATCAATCCGCTGAACGAGGAGCTCAACGAGCTCTTGCGCGAAGCCCGCCGCAGCCGCGCAGAACGCACCGTGAAAATTATCGAGCGGCTCGAAGCGCTGGACATGCCCCTTTCGCTGGAGGACGTGCAGGCCCGGTCGGAAGATTGCGTCACGACGCGGGCCCATTTTGCCTCTGCGCTGATTGAAAAGGGTTATGCGAAAACCTGGGAAGAGGCGTTTGCAAAATATCTCGGTTGCGGCAAGCCCGCCTACGTGTATTGCCGGCGGGTCGAGCCGGAGAGGACCATCCGCGTGCTGCACGGGGCAGGAGGCCTCGCCGTCCTGGCCCATCCCAGGCAAATGAAGCGGAGTTTGGCCGAGACCGACGAATGGATCGCCCATCTGGCCGATGCGGGACTCGACGGCATCGAAACGCAAAGCCCGGACCACGGCGAGGACCTCGCGCGCCACTACCAGGCGGCGGCCGAGCGCCTGGGCCTGGTGGAAACCGGCGGCACGGACTGGCACGGCCACAAGACCTCACCGCTTGTGCTGGGGATCGGGCACGGCACGATGCGTATTCCATACGCGGTGGTTGAGAAGATGAAAGAGCGGCCCGCCGGACGGGAAACATCGTCCGCTTC
>DATLBA010000112.1:0-13698 GCA_035527275.1 Phycisphaerae bacterium | reverse complement strand
CGCCCGCATGATGGCCAGATTCACCCGTTCCTTCATCGCCAAGTGGTCGGCGTAGGCGATGGCCTTCGTAAAGTAATAGACGATGATGTCCAGACTCGACGCGCCGAAGTCGCTGAAACGCACGACGATGAACTCCTGGTCCACACCCTCGTCGCTTTCGAGGATTCTGCGAATCGCCGCCACGGCCTTTTCCATCTGCTCGGCGGTGGTCTCGTATGTCACGCCGACCGTCTGGAACACGCGCCGCTTGGGCATCTTCGACCAGTTATCGACGACAGACTCGGCCACGGTCTTGTTGGGAATCGAAACCAGCGTGGCCGGCCACGTGCGAATCCGCGTCGAACGAAAACCAATCTGCTCTACCGTCCCTTCGATGTCACCGATCCCGACCATGTCCCCCACGATGAACGGGCGGTCGGCGAATATGTAAATGGACCCGAAGAAGTTCGACAGGGTATCCTGAAGCGCCAGCGCGACCGCCAGCCCGCCGATCCCCAGCCCCGCCAGCAGGCTCGACACGCTGTACCCCAGGAGTTGCACGACCCATAGCACGCACACCAGGCCGATGGTTACTTTCAGGGCCTTCCGGATAAGGGGCACGAGTTGGTCGTCGAGTTTCGATTCCGTCCGCGCCGCCAGGCGGCCCAGGCACTCCACGCCGACGTCCACCACCCGAAACAGAAACCAGAGGACGTCGGCGACCAGCAGAACCTTGAGCACGCCGTATACGAAGCCGCGCACGTCGGTAGGCTCTTCCGGAAGCGACAGGACCGCGCACGCCGCCCCGAGCAAAGCCAGCAGCAACAGGTATCCCAACGGTTTGCTCGCCGCCCGCGCAATCAGATGATCAAGCCGGAACCGCGTCTTCTCCAGGAACGGAATCAAGCGTTTCCCGAAGATATAGTCCGACACCGTTTTCAGGGCTAATCCCGCGAGCACGCAAACGAAAGCCGTGAGGAACTGCCAGACGGCAACGCCGAACACCTCGCGCCCGGCCCACTCGGGGAAATAGTTTGAGAGGTCGACGTCGGGTGCGGCAGGCGAAGCGGTTTCCGCCGCGGACTCGGCGCCCGCCTCAGCGGCCTCTCCCGCAACTTCCGCCGGCGCCGCAAGAAGCAGGCCCGCCGCGAAAACAAGAAGCAGAAGGTGACAACGCATCGGAAAACGGCCCGTCCAGTGCATGAAAGAATCTCCCAGACGCCCTCGATCCTCGTTATCCACCGCAGCGCCGGGCCATCCGGCCCGATGCGGCAACGCAGCCAGCCTATCCGGAACGATGCGAGAATGCAAGCCGAGCGCCGCGTTTCATCGGCCGGAGCAAACGCACCCCCCCCTGCCCCGTCGATTCGGGCCGCCGCACGCGCCGCCGTTTCAAGGGCACGCAACCGGCGCCGAGGACCCGGCGCGACCACCGAGTCCGATTACACAACGCCCGCGGCACGGGCTCCTTGCAGACATGACGCCGCGCGAAGTATAACCTGGGAACGAATTCCTCTAGAGACAGCACGAGTATTCGGGCAACCGCCTGTAAGGGAAGGCAACATGAACGTCGTCGTCATCGGAGAAGTGCTGTGGGACCTGTTTGACGATGCGCAGCACATTGGCGGGGCGCCGTTTAACTTTGCGGTCCATACATCCAGGCTGGGCTACGACGTGTCGTTTATCAGCGCGGTGGGCGATGACGACCTGGGACGGGCGACGCTCGAGAAGGTGCAAGAACTGGGCCTGAACACCCGCTATATCCGGACCACGACCGAAGCGCCCACAGGACGTGTTCGCGTCCGCCTCGAGAGCGGACAGCCCCGCTTTACGATTGAGCGGCCCGCTGCATACGACTTTCCTTCGCTCTCGGAAGAGGATTTTAGGGCCATAAACATTGCCAAACCGAAATGGATCTACTACGGAACGCTGGCACAGATGAGCGGGCCTGCCCGGAACGTCACACAAAGACTCACCGCCGATAACCCGCAAGCGAAAACGTTCTACGACATCAACCTCAGGCCGGACAGTTACACCGTGCCGCTGGTCCGTGAACTGCTCGCCGGCGCTTCGTTCCTCAAGATTAACGAGGATGAAGTGGCGGCAGTTCTCGAGATGTTCGACGAAACCGCAGGAACGCTGTTGGAATTCTGCCGCATCTATGCGGAACGTTTCGGATGGCGGGGAGTATGTATCACGCGCGCGGCCCGTGGATGCGCGCTGTGGCTGGACGGCCGGTATGTCGAGAGCCCGGGCTGCCGGGTGACGGTTGCCGATACCGTGGGGGCGGGAGACGCCTTTGCCGCCGGCCTCCTGCACAGTCTTCAGCAAGGCTGGACGGCCGAGAGGACGGCCGACTTCGCCAACCGCCTGGGCGCCGTGGTCGCTTCGCGGCCCGGAGCGATTCCCGCGTGGACGCTGCGGGACGTGCTCGGAATGGCCCCTCAAGAGTCACGGCGGGAACAGGAGTGAGGCGGCCAAGAGGCTGTTTCATATCCCTCGGGTCGCCGCGGCGACCCCGCTTGGCCGACTTTCTCGCGGCGGGTCGGTCCCGGTCCCGATGCATCGGGAGGACGCCGCGCACGTTGTGAAACAGTCTCTAAACACGGAACAGACCGACGGACACGATTTTCTCAAACACACAGGAGCCGGGCGCCGCTTTCACTCGTAGCCCGCCTCGGCGGGCGGAGGAGGGCCGCAATCGTTACCGCCGCCGCCCGCGCGCCCGCCCCCGACGTCTGGGCACCGAAATGTACCCGCTCGTTTTCGGCGGCATGCGCCCGAGCGGCGACTGGAACGGGTGTTCCTCCACCGTCGCCACTGGCTTGCGAATCAGCCGTTCGATGCTATTCAGATGCCCGCGCTCCTCGTAACTGCAAAACGAAAGCGCCATCCCCGTCGCACCCGCCCGCCCCGTCCGGCCGATCCGGTGCACGTACATCTCCGGCTCGCGCGGCATGTCGAAATTGATGACGTGCGAAATGTCGTCCACGTCCAGACCGCGCGCCGCCAGGTCGCTCGCCACCAGCACGCGCGTCCGCCCGCGCTTGAACCCCTCCAGCGACCGCTCCCGCGCCCCCTGCGACTTGTTCCCGTGGATCGCGTCCGCCGAGATCCGCGACCCCTTCAACCGCCGCACCACCTTATCCGCACCGTGCTTCGTCCGCGTAAAGACGAGCGCCCGGCAAATCTCCGGCCCCTCCAGAAGATGCTCCAGCAACGCCTGCTTCTGACCTTGCTCCACAAGGTACACCGAGTGATTGACCGTCTCCGCCGCGGGGGCCTCCGGCGTCTCACGCACTTCCACAGGATCCCGCAGGATCGCGTCCGCCAGGCCCTGGATCGTCCCCGGCATCGTCGCCGAGAAAAACAGCGTCTGACGCCGCGCAGGCAGCGTCGCCAGGATCCGACGAACGTCCGGTATGAACCCCATGTCCAGCATCCGGTCCGCTTCGTCCAGCACCAGCACTTCCAGGTGCTTGAAGTGCACCAGCCCCTGGCCTATCAGGTCCAGGAGCCGTCCCGGCGTCGCCACCAGGATATCCACGCCCCGGCGTAGGGCCTTGGCCTGCGGCACTTGGCTCACGCCGCCGAACACCTCCGCACACCTCAGGTTCACGTGCTGCCCATAGACGCGGAAACTCGCGTGAATCTGGGCCGCCAGTTCGCGCGTCGGCGTCAGGATGAGCGCCCGGACCGGTCGCCGCCCGTTGCCGCCGGGTTGCCTCGCCGACAGACGCTGGAGGATCGGCAGCGCGAACGCCGCCGTTTTTCCCGTCCCCGTCTGGGCGCAGCCAAGCAGGTCTTTGCCGGCCAGGATAGGGGGAATCGCGTGCTGCTGAATGGGGGTGGGCTGCGTGTAACCTTCGCTGCGTACCGCCCGCAACAGGGGCTCGTTGAGCCCCAACTTGTTAAAAGGCATTCGGATACTGTTCCTTTAAACTAAACCACGCTGCCGTAATCCGTCCGACCCGATGCCGGATAGTCCCCATACGATACGCCCCCTTCAAAGGTTTTGCAAGAGACAATTCCTTCAAAGCCCGCCCCGCCTGCCACGGCGAAGTCGAAGACGAAGCCGGGCCGCGCGCCACATGAGCCCCCCGCACTGTCCCTGTTTGATGTTGGACCCCTTCGGGGCGGGGGGATGCCGTTGCTGTGTCCGTTGGGGTTCGCCGCGGCCCGGCTTGCACCCCGATGTCGGCGCCGTTACGATGCTCTCCATGAGTCCCGCCCCATCGGATGCTGCGGACCTCGCCGTCGTCGGCGCCGGACCCGCCGGCCTTCTGGCCGCCATCGCCGCCGCCGAGCGCGGCCGGCGCGTCGTCCTCCTCGAACAACTTCCGCGCCCGGGCGTCAAACTCCTCGCCACCGGCGGCGGCCGATGCAACCTCACCCACGCGCTCCCACCCGACGCGTTTCCCGCCCGCTTTGGACGCCACGGACGTTTCATCCAGCCTGCGCTCGCGGCCTTCGGGCCCGACGCCCTTCGCCGATTCCTCCATTCCCTCGGCGTCCCCACCGCCGCACCCGACGGGCGCCACGTCTTTCCTGTCTCCGACTCCGCCGCCGACGTCCGGTGCGCCCTCGTCCGCCGCGCCCGCGAACTCGGTGTCCGCCTGCGCCTCGCCGTCACCGCCCGCGCCCTCTGGATCGAAGACGATGTCCTCCGCGGTCTCCGGACCTCCCGCGGACGCGTCGCCGCCCCCGCCGTTGTCCTCGCCACCGGCGGCAAAGGCTACCCCGACCTGGGCGCGACCGGCTCCGGCTACGCCCTCGCACGCCAGGCCGGACACCCAATCGTCGACCCCACACCCGCCCTCGTCCCCCTCGTCGCGCGCGAAACTTGGCTGCGCGAGCTTGCCGGCATCGCTCTCTCGCCCGTCCGCGTCCGCATCGACCTGGCCGGACGCCCGCGCGCCGGAATCACCGGCGACCTCCTTTTCACCAACACCGGCCTCTCGGGTCCCGCCGTCCTCGATCTTTCCGGCGACGTCGCCGTCCTTCTTCGCGACCGCGCCGAGGTGCCGCTGCGTCTCGACCTTGCGCCCGCCACTCCGCGTGCCGAATGGCTCGCACGCCTCGACTCCTGGCCCCTTTCCGGGGGCCGCAAGGCCGTCCGCACACTCCTTGCCGCCCATTTTCCGCGTGCCCTCGCCGACCTTCTCTGCCGACTCGCCGGCGTCGACCCTGCTGCGCGACCAGCTCAGGTTTCCCGGCCGGTTCGCCGCACCCTCGCCGACCTTTTCACTGCGCTGCCTCTCACGGTCACGGACACCGCAGGCTGGAACCGCGCGATGGTGACGCGTGGCGGCGTAGCGCTGAAAGAGGTGGACCCGAAGTGTTTGGCGAGCCGTCTGCTTCGCGGCCTTTTCTTTGCGGGCGAAATGTTGGATCTCGACGGCCCATCGGGCGGCTTCAACCTGCAGTGGGCCTTTTCTTCCGGCCGCCTCGCCGGCTCCGCCTGAGCGCAGTCGAAGCTTGCCCGCCTGTGGCGGGGATCTCGCCGTGAATCCTTGTCGTCAAATCCGCAATCCGAAATCCGCAATCGTTCGCCCCCACCGTGAATGCAAGCGCGGTGGTCAGAATGTATTGACAAAGCCCAAATTCGTCGGGTATACTTCCGGCCGACCCATAGGGATTAGTTCCACGCGGCTGAATTGGCGCCGTCGGGGGACACGTTCATTGTGGCAAGCACAGGACATGCCGAGATCGGCCGATCGCAGGGCTGCTGTTGCGACAGTTAGGTGTGAACCTCCCCCGCATTCACGGGCGTCTTATACGGCACTCCAAACCGGGTTTGGGGTGTTAGGCGGACAGGAAAACGAGTTAGCCGATCACCAAGAAACGGCGGCAGATCCTTGAGATGCAGGTAGACGTATCCACTTCGGAGTAATGAGGACTTCCTTCCCGCTTCGTCGCTCTGCTGCAGCATAGCGCAGCGAGAATGGGCGGATCGTTGCCCAACCCCGATATAGTCGGCGGATCTCGGGGCAATCATCGTAAGTTAACACCCAAGCCGTATCCGACATGGACTTCAACTGAGTCGAAAGAGCAATGTGGTATTCCTCATCCAAGACGTTCAGGTAAAGCGTTTTCCCTTTGACAAAGTACGGTGGGTCAATGAAGAAAAAGGTGGACTCCGCATTTAGGTTCCTGATGAACTCTATCCCGTCACGGCAAGACGCATGAACGCGATCACGGTATTCGGCGACCTTCTCGCACCGGCGGCGAAGTTCAGGTTTGTTAAACCTAGCATTGAGCTTCCATTTGCCTGCTTGCTTCACACCGCCAATAGGGCCGCCGTTCATGATGATCCCGGACCGATTGCATCGATTAAGAAAGAAAGCCGAGAATCCCCGGCGGAGGCGAGACACCCGATTACGTTTCCTGTACACATCTCGTTGACGACGCCACTGAGCCATGCACACGCGGGTCTTTGAGAGCATAGCCACAAATGCTTCGGTTCGGTTTACAAGGCTCCACCAGAAGTCGTGAATCGCGGGGTCCGCATCGTTGACATATATCTCGCGGGTCTCTTCGAGGTACAGCAACGTGAGTGATGCACCGGCCCCGCCAGCAAAGGGCTCGGCAATCGCTCGATCCCCGAGTCCGTTTAGTGTTCGGACCTGACTTAGTAGACCCGCCAAAGCCGACTTGCCGCCGGGATACCGTAATGGGCTGGATGTCTTCATTGCTCCGCGCCCTCCGAATCCTCTTCTAGCATCATTCGGAAAAGAGGCTCGGTGCGCAGCCAGAACTGCCAAATATCTCTTTCGCCGGGCAGGTCTGCCGAATGCACAAATGCGTGAAGGTCGCTGATCGTGAATGGAGCAGCGGCATCATAGCGGATCGCCTTTTCAACCTTCTTGGCATCAGCTTCTTTCAACCTTTTCTTTGCAATCCGATTAATCTCCGGCACGAGTTGCCTCATCGTCGGTACGCCGAAACGAAGCTTATCCTTTTCCTTCAACCTTTCAATGATGCCCGGAAGCTCGCCAATGCGACCAAGGAAGTGCACTACGGCGATCTCAAAGAAGACTCGAAGCAGGACCGCCCCAGCATTCGGAAAGTCCTCACGCTTGAGCTTGGTCAGCTCGCACCGGATATCAATGAGCCGTTCATTGCCAAATCTAACCCTAAAGTCCTTCGGGAGAACGGTCTTGCTTACTTGCTTAGAACGCTTGGGCGGCGCAGCCGTCGGCACCTGGCCGGCCGATGCCACAGACTTGCCCTTTATGACATCTGAGGGAATAAATGAGCCTCGCTTCTTTGCGGGGCGCTCTTCGGGCGTCAACGATTCGAAATACTTTTGGATGTCGTCGTTCGTATTCAGCGTGCGCGATGACTGCTTCCCGAGTGCCACATCGGTTACGAGTTTCGTAAAGCCGCGGAGAAACTGATTCTTCGTCGTAATCCCACGAAGTCCGTGGTCGGGGTCGGGCACAACTTTGAGGTAGTCGCGTCCCACAGAGGACTCAAAGACGCGCCCGAGTGTTGTGAAGAGTTTGGCTCTGGGATTATCGAGCTTGGCTTTCACTTCATCGGGGAGATCAAGCGAGCGTGCCATATCAGCAATGGCTCTTGTCTGCCGGGCCTGCTGGATGTCTGGCAGCGAAAAGCCGAGTTCGTCGCGTAACTCATCGTTGCCGTATCCTTCGGCGAGTTTATCGAGGATAAAACTTGCTCGATTCTCTGCCTGCCAGGCAAGAACTGGGCTACCGATGTGTCGTCCTGCGATCTGTCGATCTGTCGCTCGGCGACTCGGCGCAATAGTGACGGGGACCTTCGCAATCACTCTTGGGTCAGCGATCCGGCGAGAAAGTCGCTCGACTTGACGCGCTAGCGAACCTTCGAGAAGCCCAGGTTCGCTTAGCACTTTAAGAGCCGCGAGTCGACGATTGCCCTCCACAACCACATACTGCCCATTCTCCTTGATCGCAAGAAGCGGCTCGTTCGGGAAATAGCCACGGGTGGCGATGCTTTCTGCCGTCTCTAGCGCCTTGTCGTGCTCGAAAAGATATTGGATGATCTCGCGTGGTGCTCGCGATAATGTCTCACGGCCGAGCCGTGGGTTTTTCGCATCCAAATGGAGGCTGGCTACGGAAAGTTGCTTGGTTGGCCAAGTATTTGTCGCCATAGACGTTCCCCCACCTTGGGTTGGCGGCTTCGCCGCCTCTTCCAAGCGTGAATTGTTAAGTCACGCAAAGCCTCCACACACCCTAGCCTGAGCCAATTAGATTGGCAAGTACAAAACAGGCAATCCGTGAAACAGATTCCACGCCGCAGGGAATTCGGGGGACGCAATACTGATTTCGTTTTTCCGATTTCCGGCGACACTGGCATTTCCGCCCCTCTGCCGCTTGCCCGCTTGTCCTGAGCGAAGCGCAGCGAGTCGAAGGGGCCACCCTATTCTGCTTTTCCCCCCGCCGCATTAATTGCAAATCGCAAACTTGTCCCGCCTACGAAGTAACAGTTCTTCCAAGACTAATCGGCGCCAACATCGACAGTCAGAAAGTGCTTCTCAACCGCGCCTGCTGCGAATGGCATATCATCCGTGGTTTGGTGGCCCCCCGTGGACCTATGAACCATGAAACTGATATCGCAATCAGCCCGCTCGAACACCATTGCATATAAAGCCTCATCCAAGACCTGCGCGAGGAGCCGAGGTTTGGCATCAGGCTCGATGGTGACGAGCCCCGTGTCAATCTGTGAGCCGTCCAGTTTGCGGAACTCGTACTTCCCGAAAGCATGCCGCGCACCCGGCCCTGGAAGCCAAAGGATAAAGTCGCCTCGTGTGATGATATCTACCGGATGATCACTGCTGTTCGTGATTTCCACAACAATGGGCGGGACGTCCGGCGGCGAGGGCGGGCTGCGAAAGAAATCTTGTACGGCTTGCAGGTTTGCGATCAGGGTCGCCATACCCGCGATGAACGCAACCAATAGTAGTACGACCGTCTTCGCACAAGACGAAGCCGCTTTCCACCGCTCTTTCCACGTCAGCCGCTTCGGAAAGGGGACACCGTAAGCGTCTGTTAAATGGCCATTGTCAATCTGTCGCATGGTCGGTTCTTCCATCACCACGAACCCGAGATGCGCCGTTTCTGTGCTACTGAAGATAAATTGTATCTAGGAGAGTTCGGGGACACAATACTTAATCCCGGTAATTCCGGTGACATAGAACTTATCTCCCCTTTCCCGGCTTCGGCCCCGGCCTGCGGGGGGAAAAGGGGGCATTCTACTTTTTCCGGGAATTCGGGGAACACCACACTGCTTTCGCTTTTCCGATTTCCGTCCACCCGTCCTGCTTTTCCCCCGCCGCGTTGACGGCAGTTCCAAGTCCAAGGCTTCCCCGCCGTCTTGCTTGCCACGGCATAGTCCCGGCGCGCCGGGACGACGCCGGGTCCGTCGTTCGTTTTGCATTCTGCACTTTCTTCCCCCCACTCCCCTCTGCGTCCTCAGCGTCCTCTGCGTTGAAGGCTGTGCCGTTTCGTCCCCCGCTTTCCACTGCCATTTTGGCAGTCTGGGGCCGACGGACGCATGGAGCAGGGCCGATGGGAAAGGCGGAAACGCGCCCGCGGACGCATCATCACATCGGCATGCGTAGGGGCCAAAAAGGGGGTCAAAAAGCACCAATTCGGGCCCAATTCCGACCAAAAACGCGAAAAAAGTCGAAAAAAGCGCCCAATTCGGCCTTACCCATCTTATCATTTCGGCCCCCAAACCCCCTTGGCGCTAGCGCCAGGCCCGATTCGCCCTCCGAAATCGGCCGAATCGCCCCAAATTTCACCCAAAATCGCCCGCCAACATATCGCCCTTTCGCAATATGTGTGTGCCAATCGCCCACGGGCGGCGCCCCGTGGAGTGTGCCGCTCGCTTGGACGCTCGCGGCTAGTTGGAGGCGCTGCGCACGTGCCCCGCCGCCAACCTTGATTTCGCCCGGTATGGCCGATATGATCGTGCCAATGCCGCGAGCTTCCGGTTTCCCGGCTTGTGAAAGCGGGACCGCGCCGGGCCCTGCGGCGGAGACCCCAAAGCGTGGCCCATTGCCGCATCGACAACGCCGATGCCTCCGGCTGGACCGAAAAGGTTCTGCCCACCCGCCTGGAAGCGATCCGCGCCGCCGAACGCGACTTGCTTGCCGAGGTGGACGAGTGCGGCTACGGGGAGGACTGCCACTTTGCCGTGCGACTGGCCTTCGAGGAATCGGTGATTAACGCGATGAGGCACGGCAACCGGATGGACCCAGCCAAGCGTGTGCGGCTGGCGTATCGCGTGTCGCCCGAGCGGGTCGAAATCCGCGTCGCCGACGAGGGAGCCGGCTTCGATCCGGCCAGCGTGCCGGATCCTACTGCCGACGAGAACCTGAGGCGCCCCTGCGGGCGCGGCATCATGCTGATGCGGTCCTACATGGACGAAGTCACCTTTTCACCGGTGGGCAACGAAGTGCACATGGTCAAGTGCCGCACCGGCTGCGGGCCGCGTCGGTGAAACAGGAGGGTGCGATGGAAACCCGTGTGCGAGAGGAAGGGCCGTGCCACGTCGTGGCCATCGTCGGGTCGGCCGATGTGAACGCCTCGGCCACCCTGCGTGAAGCGCTCCTGGGCGCCGTCGAGGCCGGCAAGACGCGAATCGTCTGCGACCTCTCGGAGACCGATTTTATCTGCTCTGACGCGCTCGGCGTGCTGGTTCGCGCGTTTCTGAAGGCTCGCGCCCGGGGCGGCTTCGTTCACCTGGCCCACCCTCAGGCGTCTGTGCGGCAGGTGCTGGAAACGACTCGCCTCGATCACCTCTTTGAGGTCTTCCCGGACGTGGCGTCCGCGATCAAATGAAGGCGGGCAGTGGCGCTCGGACACCGCCGCCGTTGCGGAACCGCTCCGGTTCCCCGATCTCCGCGTTTGCATTCATGCCTTGCCCTGCCACGACCCAATTCCTATACTTGGGCGACGCCTAGCACAGTTCCTGCGGGCAAAGGTTGCTCAATGACGAAAACGTCACAGTCTGTGCTCAGGCAGCGGCGGCGCAGTCTGCCGCCGCCTCCACCCGATGCCGAGATTGCCGCCGTGCTCGACGAACTCGGTGTCTCTCTCGATTCCAACCTGATCGGCGTGCTGCAGGATGTACAGGACCATTTCGGATACCTGCCGCCGACGGCCCTCCGCGAAATCAGCCGGCGGACGCGCATTCACCTGAGCCGCATCTACGGCGTTGTCTCCTTCTACGCCCAGTTCTACACGGAGCCGCGCGGCCGCCACACCGTCCGCTGTTGCCGCGGGACAGCCTGCCACGTTAAGGGGGCTGGCCGCATCCTCGATGCCATCCAACGCGAACTTGGCATCGAGGAGGGCGAAACGACGCCCGACATGCTTTTCTACCTCGAGACGGTGGCATGCCTGGGCACGTGTTTCCTTGCTCCCGTGATGATGATTGACAACACGTATTACGGTCGCCTGACGCCTCAGCAAATCCAGAGCATTCTCAGGACCTACAGGACCAAGCACGCGTGAAACACTTGGAATCGGTTGACGCGTTGAAGATGTGGCGGCGGGCTCTGGAATCCCAACCCAGGCCGGAAGCAACCGTCCGCGTCTGCTCAACCGGCTGCCGCGCCCTCGGCGCGCTGGAGGTCTGCGAGACCTTCGACGCCGAGATCGCCCGGCGCGGCCTGTCGGACCGCGTCCGCATCGTCCGCGTTGGCTGCCACGGCCTTTGCGCGGGGGCGGTGACCGTCGTGATCGATCCGAAGGGGATCTTCTACCAGGGTGTCACGCCCACCGACGTGCCGGAGATCATCGAACGGACGGTGCTGGGCGGCAAGGCCGTCCGCCGCCTCTGCTGGTCCGCCGGTGGCCGGACGGTCGCACGCCAGAAGAGCATCCCGTTCTATAAGCATCAGACACGGCGAGTTCTGAAGAACTGTGGTGTCGTGGACCCGAAGAGCCTTGAGGACGCCGTCGCCCACGGCGCTTACGGTTCGGCGGCCGAGGTCTTCTCGTCCCGCCGCCCGGAGGACGTGATTGACGAAGTCATCCGTTCCGGGCTCCGAGGCCGCGGCGGTGCGGGATTCCCGACGGGGCGCAAGTGGCAGTTTGCCCGCGCCTCGGCGGGAGAACCGAAATACGTCATCTGCAACGCCGACGAGGGCGACCCGGGCGCGTTCATGGACCGGGCACTGCTCGAAGGCGACCCGCACCTGGTGATCGAAGGGATGATCATCGGGGCGCTGGCCATCGGTTCCTCCCACGGTGTCATCTACGTCCGGGCCGAGTACCCGATCGCGATCGAGCATACGAAGATCGCGCTCTCGCAGGCGCGCGAGGCGGGCCTCTTGGGCAAGAACATTCTCGGGACGGGCTTCAACTTTGACATCGAGATCCGCCAGGGCGCCGGCGCTTTCGTCTGCGGCGAAGAGACGGCCCTGATCGCCTCGGTTGAGGGCGCGCGCGGTATGCCGCGCCCCCGGCCGCCCTTCCCCGCCACGAGCGGCCTCTGGGGCAAGCCCACCAACATCAACAACGTCGAGACGTGGGCCAACGTCCCGCGAATCCTCGAACTCGGGGCCGAGGCCTACGCGAGCGTCGGAACCGACGGCTCGAAAGGGACCAAGATCTTCGCCCTTGCCGGCAAGGTCCGGAGCACGGGCCTGGTCGAGGTGCCGATGGGAGCGACGCTCCGGCAAATCATCTTCGACATCGGCGGCGGCATTCCGCGCGGGCGAAAGTTCAAGGCTGCCCAGATCGGCGGGCCGTCCGGCGGATGCGTCCCGGCCCGGTACCTCGACCTGCCTATCGACTACGACTCCGTGAAGGAAGTCGGCGCCATCATGGGCTCCGGCGGCCTGATCGTCATGGACGAGGCCACCTGCATGGTGGACATCGCGCGGTTCTTCACCGACTTCTGCGAGAAAGAATCGTGCGGCAAGTGCATTCCGTGCCGCATCGGCACCCGGCGGATGCTGGAAATCCTGGAGCGGATCACCGGCGGCGAGGGGCAGATGGAGGACCTGGATCTTCTGGAAACGCTTGGCGCAACGATCAAGGAAACGTCGCTCTGCGGCCTGGGGCAAACGGCGCCGAACCCCGTTCTTTCGACGCTGCGTCACTTCCGCGACGAGTATGAAGCGCACATCATCGAAAAGCGGTGCCCGTCACACGCGTGCGAAAAGATGGCGCCGATTTCGTGTTCGGACGCGTGCCCGGCCCACGTCAACGTTCCGGAGTATGTGGCCCTGGTGGCCGAAGGGCGTTTCGCCGATGCGCTGGAAGTCATTCGCCGGCGGAATCCGTTCGCAAGCGTCTGCGGCCGGGCGTGCCACCATCCGTGCGAACTGTTCTGCCGGCGCGGCGACGTGGACGAGCCGGTGGCGATCCGGCACCTGAAGCGATTCGTGACGGACCGCGTGAAGGACTCCGGCTCGCCGCCCCAGTGGCAGGGCCCGCGGCGTGGGAAGGTGGCGGTGATCGGCTCGGGGCCGGCGGGTCTGACGGCGGCGTATTTTCTCGCCCTGGCCGGCCGCGACGTCACGGTTTTCGAGGCCCTCGACCGGGTGGGCGGGATGCTGGCAGTCGGGATCCCGCGGTATCGTCTGCCGCCCGAAGCGCTCGGGCGGGACATCGAGTACATCCGGAGGGCCGGCGTCCAGATCGTCACGGGCCGCCGAATTGAGAACCTCCAGGAACTCCGAGCCGAGGGGTTCAACGCCATCTTCGTTGCCGCCGG
>DATLBA010000111.1:0-17865 GCA_035527275.1 Phycisphaerae bacterium | reverse complement strand
AGCGCTACGCGCCACGGCCAGGAAGCAAGGTAACACCGTTGCCCGCGACGCCCAAACCACGGAGACCCCTTCGGACCGCCCTCTGCACGGCCCTTCTCTGGGGCCTCACGATGGCAAGCACGCACGCAGCAACGCCGCGCATCGTGACGTGGCCGGGCCCCGAGGGAGAGCCGTCTTCGGAGCAGTACGAGGTGCGTGTCAGCGGCAAGCCGCTGTTCGTCTACCGGGCGAAGGTGCGGCAGGCCATCGCCAAGCCGCCTGACTCGATCTGGACCCATGAGATGGGGGCCGAGGCCGAGACCGTGTCGTTCGCGTACTTTGACTTCGAGGGCCGTGTCGAGGTCGCCGTCACGCCGCGGCGCCCGTTCAAGGCGGCCACGGTCCATCCGCTCTCGGCCGGCATCCGGCCGCAGGTCGAAGGGGCGACGATCCGCTTCGAACTGGACCGGCCGCGCAAACTCACGATCCTGCTCGACGGCTCGGACCGCGAGGTCCTGCACCTGTTCGCCGGCGCCCCGGAGACGCATCGCCCCAAGCCCGGCGACCCGAACGTCCTGTACTTCGGGCCCGGTATCCACAAGACGGGCACGATTCGCATCAAGAGTGGCCAGCGCGTGTACATCGCCGGCGGGGCCGTGGTGCGCGGCCACATCCTGCCCGACGAGAAACCAGCCCTCTCGAAGCGGAGCGGCTTGAAGTATTACAGCAGGGGCATCCTGGACGTCCGGGGCGTCTCGGATGTCCGCATCAGCGGCCGGGGCATCCTGGACGGCGGCCTCATACCGCACGCCGCCAAGATCCTGATTATGGTGGCCGACGCGTCCGACGTCCGCATCGAGGGCATTCTGCTCCGCGACTCGCCCAACTGGGCCGTGTGCCTCTTCGGCAGCCGCGACGTGCACGTCTCGGACGTGCGGCAAATCAGCGGGCGCCTCAACAGCGACGGCATCATCCCCGTGGGCTGCCGGCACATCCGCATCCGCGACTGTTTCATCCGCAACCACGACGACAGCATCGCCGTCAAGACCGTGCAGCCGGGCGTCAAGTCGAGCGACATCCGCGTCGAGGACTGTATCCTCTGGAACGACTGGGGGTACGCCCTCGGCATCACGTACGAAACGCGGGCGCCCATCCACGACGTGACGTTCAGGAACTGCGACGTGCTGACGGCTCGGCTCAGCGCTCTGGGTGTGTATCTGGTGGACTCGGGCACGGTCAGCAACATCACGTTCGAGGACATCCGGGTCGAGGCCACGTGCGACAAACTGCTGCGGGTCGTCATCGGGTCCGACATGTGGGGCACCGACCCGGAGCGGGGGCATATCCGCGGTGTCCGGTTCAAGGACGTTTGCGTCGCGGGCCCCCGTGTGCCGCCGTCCGAGATCGCCGGCTTCGACGCCGACCACCGCGTGGAATACGTCGTGTTCGAGAACCTTCGCATTCACGGCAAGACGATCCGGAGTGCGGCCGAAGGGAAGATCACCATCAATGCCCACACGAAGAGCATCCTCTTCGGGTGGCCGCGGCCGCCCAGGCGGCGATGAGGGCGCCCACGCCCGCCCCGCATTATGCTCATCGGCAACCCTGGTAACACATCCCGGATTTTTTGCTCAACATCCTCCAGCCTATGCCTCACGCTTATGCTCTGAGGCCGCCGGTCGGACATATCCACCACGTTTCAGCACGGGGCGGGAGGACGCAGATGGCTTGCCAAACCGAGCGGCGGGTAAAATTCCTCCGCTCGTCCCGATATACATCGGGACTCGGTCGGAATGACGCAGCGCAGTAACAACGGGAGGCAGTGAAAGCGGCGGCTCATGCGGGTTCCCGCGGCGCTGCAACAAACCGCCGGGGGCACCCGACCGGTGAACGGCGGACCGGTTGAAACCCGGCCGCGAATCGGGTATCTATGCGGCACGACGGCGGTGCCGGCCCGGCGCTACTCCTTGAGGGCCAGTTCTTTGCCGCAGCAGGAGAGGGCGCACGGGTTGGGCTGGGTCTTGCAGCCGCATGCCTCGGCGCCTTCCGGGGTGCAGGCCTTGACGACCTTCACTTCCAGGCCGCAGTCAAGGCACGTGTAAACGTCGCCGACCTTCATTTCGTCGCAACCGGCCATAGTAGTCTCCTTCCCTTGCCCAAGAATCCGCACTGCTCCTCAGAAGCCTAGGGCAAAGCAACGTGTAAAGTCAAGGGCCTCGCGCGGGGGAACCCCCGACAGACGGGGCAAGCGGCGACGGCGAACCTCGAATAAGGATCGCCGAACGTCGGACGTTCGAGTGAACCAGAACGCTTTGGCGGCCTGCATCGCTACATTGGACAGCGACACGAGGCGCCATTGCGTCTGGTTGAAACCCGGCCGCCAATCGGGTATCTATGGGCGGCATGGCGGCGCCATTTGATGCGAGTCTGATACCCGAGCCGGAGGACGAGGGGCTTTTCCCGTCCCTTTCAGGTGGACCCCTTGCGGGGAGCGGCCCCGAGGGACCTGAGACGGTCTGGCAACTGACGCGCAGGGTCCAGGCCGCGCTCGAGGACGGTTTCCCCCAGGTCTGGGTCGTCGGCGAGATCTCCAACTTCAAACGCCACACGTCGGGCCACGTCTTTTTCACCCTCAAGGACGAGCGGGCGAGCCTGCGGTGCGTCCTGTGGCGGTCCACGGCCGCGCGCATTCGCCGCGAACTGAAAGACGGCCTCGAAGTCGAAGCCAAAGGGCACATCTCGATCTTCGAGAAGGTGGGAAACTATCAACTGTATGTTTCAAGCGTCAAGCCGCGCGGCACCGGGCCGCTCGAGGTCGCGTTTCGGAAACTGAAGGAGAAACTGGCGGCCGAAGGGCTCTTTGCTCCGGAGCGCAAGCGGCCTTTGCCGCGCTTCCCCCGGCGGATCGGCGTCGTGACGAGTCCCACCGGCGCGGTCGTGCGGGACATCATTCACGTGCTCGGGCGCCGCTGGCCGGCGGCAGAGATTCTCTTGGCGCCTGCGCGGGTGCAGGGCGAAGGGGCGGCGGAGGAGATCGTGCGCGGCATCCGGAACCTGAATCGCGCGGGCGGCGTGGACGTGATAATCGTCGGCCGCGGCGGCGGCAGCCTCGAGGACCTCTGGCCGTTCAACGAGGAGGCGGTGGCGCGGGCGATCTTCGCGTCCGACGTCCCGGTCGTAAGCGCCGTCGGGCACGAGACGGACTTTTCGATATCGGATTTCGTGGCGGACGTTCGGGCGCCGACGCCGTCGGCTGCGGCGGAACTCGTCGCGCCGGATCGGCGGGAAGTGCTGGCGGGACTGGAGGCGACGGCGCGGCGGATGGCGCGGCACATGCGGCACCTCGTGGAGCGGCAGCGCGGGCGGCTCGCGCTGGCCGCGCGGAGCCGGTTCCTGGCGCACCCGGAAGAACTCGTGCTCGCCCGGGCGCAAGTGCTGGAAGATTTCGCCCAGCGGATGCGGGCGGCGGTGCGGGAGGCGGCGAGCGAGCGGCGGCTGCGGCTCGAACGGGCGGCGGCGGGCCTGGCGGAGCATGCGCCGCGGACAAAACAGCAGAGGGCGAGCGCAGCGCTTCGGCTGGCGGCCTATCGGCTGCGGGCGGCCGGGCGGACGCTCCTTGAGCATCGCTGGCGCGCCCGGGTGGACGGACTCGCCCAGCGCCTGTCGGACCTTTCGCCCGACCGGGTGCTCGAGCGGGGCTACAGCCGCACGGTGCTCGAGCGGACGGGGGCGACGCTGATGCGTGCGGCCGATGCGCGGCCGGGCGACCGCCTGAGGACGCATCTGGCGGAAGGGGAACTGGCGAGCCGCGTCGAGCCGACAGAGGAGCCGCGCGCGTGAGTCCCGGCGCGCCGGGAGCGCGCACCGAAAAGAGCGGAGATGCAGACATGGCAAAAAAGAAGGCTGCAAAGCAGAAGGAACCGACGTTTGAGGAGCGGCTGGAGAGGCTCGAGAAACTGGTCGAGCGGCTGGAGTCGGGCGAGGCGGGCTTGGACGAGTCCCTGAAGTTGTACACGGAAGGGGCGGAACTGGTGAACGCCTGTCGCTGCGCGCTCGGGGCGGCCGAGAAAAAAATCGCGAAACTGGCCGAGACGGCGGGCGGAAAACTCGAGGAACCGCCGTTCGAGCCGGAAGAGGTGTAACTCTTTTTTAATGGCGGCGGCCGAATGGGCTGGGCCGAGCCGTCGGGGCGATTCGGTTGGCTTACCGCTTTTCCCGCGGTTTTTCGCCACGCTTTCCGCGGCTGGGGCGCTTTTCGGGCTTCGTATTCGGAGCGGTCCGAGCGCGCTCCTCTGTCTCCACGGGTTCGAGGTCGAGTTGTCGGCGCGGGATGTCCACGCGCGCGATGCGGACCTCGAGTTCGGAGCCGACGCGGAGGACGCGTCCCTGGCGGCGTCCCACGAGGGCCCACCGCCGCCGGTCGAACTGGTAGGCGTCGTCGGTGAGGCTCGAGATGTGGACAAGGCCGTCGAGAAGTAAGTCGGGGATTTCGACGAACAGGCCGAACGCCTGGACGCCGGTGATGATGCCGGTGAAGGATTGGCCGACCTTGTCTTGGAGGAATTCGAGGAGTTTAACTTTCGTCAGTTCCCGCTCGGCCGCCTCGGCCCGCCGCTCGGTCCGGGAGCAGTGAGCCGCCAGTTCGGCCAGAGCGCCTTGGTCCTCCTTGCGCGTCGCGTCGCGCTGCTTTCGCCGCTCGCCACGGGGCCTTGTCGCGCTGCCGCCCGCGACCTCGCCGAACAGGCGGTGGACCGCGAGGTCGGGGTAGCGGCGGATGGGTGAGGTGAAGTGGCAGTAGGCGTCGGATCCGAGGGCGAAGTGGCCCTCGGCCTTGATACTGTACTCGGCCTTCTGGAGGCTCCGCAGCACCGCCAGGTGGACGCCGTAGGCCTCGGGCTTGCCGCGCACGGCGTTCAGCAGTTGCTGGAGTTCGTGCCGGCTGCGCGGATTCTTGAGGCGGTAGCCGATGCTCTTGGCGTAATGCATGAGTTCCTCGGCGGCCTCGTCGCCGGGTTCGGGATGAACGCGGCGGATAAAGGGGTGACGCAGCGCATCGAGTTCCCGAGCGACGGCCTCGTTGGCCTCGACCATAAACATCTCGATGATGCGATGGCTGAAACTGGCGTCCTCGGGGTGGGCGGCGACGACGCGGCCCTGGTCGTCAAACTCGAGGTCCACGTCGGGCAGGTCGAGTTCAAGATAGCCCATGCACCGGCGGCGCTCCAGCAGCCGGCGCGCGAGGTGTTCCATCCGCCCCAGGAGCGCGACGGTCTCCGGCGGCAGACCGTCGGCCTTGCCGTCGAGCGCGGCCTGGGCCTGGACGTAGGTCAGGCGCTTGGCGCTTCGGAGGAAGGAGTTGGCGCACTCGACCCGCACCGGTTCGGCGTCACGGTCGAAGGTGATGAAGACGCTTTTGGTGAGGCGCGTGCGGCCTTCCTGGAGGCTGCACACGCCGTTGGAGAGGACTTCGGGGAGCATCGGCAGGACGGCGGTCGGCAGATAGACGCTTGTGCCGCGCTCGCGCGCCTCGAGGTCGAGCGCAGAACCTGCCTCGACGAAGTGGGCGACGTCGGCGATGTGGACGCCCAGGGTCACGGTGCCGTCCCCGCTCTCGGTGAGGCTGATGGCGTCGTCGTAGTCGCGGGCGTCCTCGGGGTCGATGGTGATGATGGTTTCGGCGGTGAGGTCGCGTCGTCCTGCGAGCGCCCCGTCGTCGAGGCGCTCGGCGGCGCGGCCGGCTTCGGCGAGGGCGGCCGCGGAGAACTCGTCGTGCAGGTCGAACTGGCGAATGACGGCCAGCGTGTCCACGCCCGGTTCGCCGCGCTTGCCCAGGACCTCGACGATGACGGCTTCGCCGGCCTCGCCGCGGAGGGCGTACTTGAGGACCTCGAAGACGACCTTGTCCTTGGGGCGGGCGCCCGCGCTGGAGGCGTCCGGGACGGGGAAGTCCTGCAAGAGGACGCCGCCGTCGGGGCGGACGATCGGCCCGGCGTCGGTCACAAGATAGTTGCCGACGTAGCGTGTCTGGCCGCGCTCGACGACCTCGACGACGCGGCCCGAGTAGCCGCGCCGGGTCTTGCGGTCCACCTTGGCGAGGACCAGGTCGCCCGTAACGGCGTCGCTCGTGTAGTGGGCAGGGATGTAGATATCCTCGCCATCGGTTGTCGCATCGCCGGGCTCGGGTTCGACGAATCCGAAGCCTCGGGCGGCGCGGCTGAAGCGTCCTTGCACGAGGCCGGTTTCCTTTCGGCGGCGCTTCTTTCGTTCGGGCGGGACGAGTGTCCCGCGCGCGCCGACGGCGATCTCGCCTTCACGGACCAGGCGCTTCACGAGGGCGCGGAACCCCAGATAGTCCTCCTCGGCGACGTCGAAGAATCGCGCCAGGCGCCGCAAGCGCATCGGCCGATAGTGGTGAGAACGCAGGTGGTCCAGGATTTTTTCGCGCGTCGCCATGAACAGACGCTCCTCGAAGGTGCAAAAGCGTGGGCCCTTTTTGGGGGACCCCTGTCGGGGCCAGTATAGGGAAGGGCTTCGGGACTATCAATGGCGCGGGGCGGGGCTTGCCCGCCACGTTTACCCGTCGTGGCGGGGCGGCGCTTGCTTTGGGTGGCGGCGGGCGGTAGGCTGGCCGCGCACCCGGCGCGCCTGTGGGAGGATGGGCGGGTCGCAAGGAGATTGCCGTGGACGAAATCGTGCGCCGTGCCGAGGACCTGGGCCGGGCCATTCGCGAGCACCCGCGGTATAAGCGCCTGTTGGAGACCGATGCCGGCATCCGGGCCGACAAGGCGGCAACCGAAGCGCTCGACGCCTACAACAAGGCGGCCGTTGAGACCGCCAAGAAGGAAGAGGCGCTGAAACCGGTCGAGCCGGAGGAAAAGCGGGAACTGGAGCGCCTGATGCAGGCGGTGGCGGCCAACGAGACGGTCAAGGCGTTCATGAAGGCCCAGACGGACTACGCGGAACTGATGAAGAAGATGAACGACGCGATTTATGGGCAACTTGCGCCGCTGAAGAGCGAGGCCGGCCCGGACCAAGCGCAGAAATAGGCTTGGGCAAAAGCCAACGGCTTATGGCATCTTGAGTCTTTGCCGATTTTGGCTTACATTGGCGAGCAAGGGGCTTCGGCCACTGGGCGTTCGTCGAGATCGGGGAGCCGTGGCAGGGGAAGAATGCAGCTTGTGGACTCCTCGAGGTTCAAACGACGCTGCCCGCACTGGACAGCAAGAGCCATGAGTACAAGGAATCTTCAACGATTTGGTGGGGACTGGACTGAAGAGAAACTTGCCATTTTAGGCGAGTATCTTCGTGCTTATAATACGGCACTGAAGAATCAGCCGTTTACTCGCATCTATGTTGATGCCTTTGCGGGAACTGGCTATCGCATGCAGAAGCAGAGAGATTTTGGGGTGCCGAACCTATTCGCGGAAGCGCATGACGCGGAAACCCAAGAATTGCTCAAAGGATCGGCCAAATTGGCACTTGAGGTGGAGCCACCCTTCGACCGGTTTGTCTTTGTCGAAACGGATGGAGACAAGGTGCGGGACTTGGAAGTGCTTAAGACTGAGCACCCCGATAAAGCGCGGCAGGTCGAAATCATACGTGCCGACGCCAATCCATTTCTACAGGAGTATTGCGACAAGCAGGACTGGCGGGGCCGCCGGGCGGTCGTGTTTCTCGATCCGTTTGCGACGGAAGTAACCTGGGATACCATGGAGGCAATAGCCAGGACCAAGGCAATCGATGTCTGGATTCTCTTCCCACTGATGGCGGTGAACCGTCTGCTGGCCAACGACCCCAAAAAGTTGTTCCGGGACCGGCTCGACGCCATCTTCGGCACCAAGGACTGGTTTCAGCAGTTCTATCGCACGACCAGACTTGAAGACATTTTCGGGCAGCCCGTGGAGAAAATCCGGAAGGCATGCGACTTCAGAAGCCTCGGCGGCTTTTACCAGAAACGCCTGAGGAGCATCTTTGCTGGAGTGGCTGACAAGAGCCACGTTTGGGACAACAGTCGTCGTTCGCCTCTCTTTCAACTCTTTTTCGCTGCTGGAAATCCCAAGGGTGCGCCCATTGCCGTGCGGATAGCCAACCACCTTCTCAAGGGAGGTTTTTAATGGCGGCAAACTCGTCCATCGAATGGACCGAAGCCACCTGGAACCCGGTGACGGGATGCACCAAGGTCAGCGCGGGCTGCCGGAACTGCTACGCCGAGCGCATGGCCCTGCGCCTTCAGGCCATGGGCAACCCCAATTACAAACGCGGGTTCAAAGTAACGACGCACCCGAAGTCTCTGCACCTTCCGCTCGCGTGGAAGCAGCCGAGGATCGTGTTTGTTAATTCCATGAGCGATCTTTTCCACGAACAAGTGCCTTTATCCTTCATAGAGAAGGTCTTTGATGTGATGCACCGCGCCGACTGGCATCAGTATCAGGTGCTGACGAAGCGGTCCGAGCGCCTGGTCGAACTCGACCCCGCCCTGAAGTGGGCGCCCAACATCTGGATGGGAGTGACCGTTGAAAACGCAGAGTGTACATTCCGCATAGATCATCTGCGAAAGACAAGGGCGCCCGTCAAGTTCGTGTCTCTGGAGCCCCTGCTTGGGCCCATCCCTGACCTCGACCTCGATGGCATCGACTGGGTAATCCTCGGGGGAGAGTCCGGCCCGGGCGCGCGGCCGATGAAGCCCGAGTGGGTAACGGAGGTTCGCGATCGGTGCCGACAGGCTTGCGTACCCTTCTTTTTCAAGCAATGGGGCGGCGTGCACAAAAAGAGGAGGGGGCGAGTTCTTGACGGTCGCACCTGGGATGAAATGCCCGAAGGCGCTTTGCCACTGTTCGCGGCGGAGAAGGTTTGAGCCAGGATACAAACTTGCCCGCCGCCTGCTGGGCGGGGTTGGCCGCCACGGGAGTTCCCGGAAACAGATGCAGGGCCGGGTGAAGAACACGTCCCGCTAACTCCCAGGCAAGTCGGTGATAACGGCGAGCGGGGGCTCGCGGCCCGACCTTGCGTTAGGCGTTTTCGTTGCCGGGTTCCTTGTCGGATTCCTCGAAGCCCTTGAAGAGGCGTCCCTCGAACATCTTGTCCCAGGCGGTCCATCGGCGCCGGGGGTCGGCGTCGTGTTCGACGTGGCGCCAGAAGGCGTGGAGTTTCGCGTCGATGTTGTCGAGGTGGTGCAGGGCGAAGGCCTCGGCGGTCATAGGCAGTTTCGGGCTGCCGAATTCATACACGCCGTGATGGGCGAGAACCATGTGCCGCACGAGGTCGGCCAAATCCTCGGGAAACTCGGCCCCGGCCGCGCGGATGGCGTCGATCTTTTCGTCGAGCATCATGACGCCCTGGATGAGGTGGCCGACGAGTTGCCCGCTGTCGGTGTAGCCGAGGGCGGTATCGTAGGTGAGTTCGCGCGTTTTGCCGAGGTCGTGCCAGAGTGCGCCGATCAGAAGCAGGTCGCGGTCGAGTTTGGGATAGTGGCGGCAGAGGAGAAGCGCCAGTTCCGCGACGCTGAGCGTGTGTTCCAGCAGGCCCCCGAGGTAGGCGTGGTGGAGTTTTTCGGCGGCGGGAGCGCGCTTGAAGTCCACGACGAGTTTCTCGTCGGCCCAGACGGCGTCCAGGAGCGCCCGAAGCGCCGGCCGCTCGACGTCGGCCAGGACCTTCTTCAGGCGCTCGAGGTGTTCGTCCGGGTCGCCCGGCCCGACGGGCAGGAAGTCGGCGGGGTCCACCTCGTGGTCCTTGGCGGGGCGCATCGCCTCGATGATGATCTGGAGGGCGTCCCTGTATTCGCCGACGCGGCCCTTGACCAGGGCGTAGCCCCCTTGGGGGATGGCCGCGAAGAGTGCTTCGGTGGCGTCCCACATGACGGCGGGCAGTTCGCCGGTCCGGTCCCGGAGGCGTGCGGCGATGAAGTAGGTCCCCTTCTTGGTGGTCCGAAAATCCTTCGAGGCCACCTGATAAACGTCTTCCACGATCTGGCCGGAAGTGGCCAACTGCTGGATGAAGGTTCGCGGCATCGGTTTCTCCTATCGTCCGAGATGTTCGAGCGTTTGCCTGAGGAACTGGTTGAATTGCCCGGCCCTGATGTGCTCGACGTGGCCGTCGGCGAAGAGGACGTAGAGCGTCGCGGGGGGATTGTCGCGCGGATAGCGTTCAAAGGCGAGCACTTTGGCCCACGGCTCTTTCTTCGCGGCTTCCGTTGTCATGGGGACAAGTTCGTAGTCGCCGTCGGGGAAATGCGCCCCGAGGGCCGGGTTCTCCAGGACCTTTCGGTCGGGCAGGTAGTTTGGGAAAAGGGCGGAGGCGTTCGGCGGATAGGCGCCGTGGTCCGTGACGTATTGCCGGATTGCGACGCCGAGTCGGCGGAGGTTGCTCGCGCTGGCGGCACGGGTGGCCTGCTGCGCCGCGCCGCTCAGCACCTGGTCGAGCAGGCGCTCGGCGCTTGTGCGACTCATGGTGATGCTGGCTTCGCCGCCCTCGGCCCGGGCGCGATAGAGAGGCGGTTCGGGCGGCGCCTCCAAAATCGGGCTGCCGAAAAGCGCCGGCAGGACCAGGGCCAACGGATCGGCCATCGCGTCCAGCCCTGCCGCCAGGACGGCGGCGCTCCGGTCCGAGTTGAACGTCACGGCAATCCGAAGCGCGTCGGCCTCGCGGGAAAGGTCGAGCGATCCTACGATGCTTGCGGCATCGTCGGCGACGCGGAAGAGATTGTAAAGAAGCGCGAACTCCAGGAGCCGTTCGGGGTTCATTCGGCGGAGGAGCTGGCGGCGATAGTGGTCGTCTTCGGCGCGGATGGCGGCTTTCAGTTGGTCGGGCATCCGGCCCGCAAACGTGATTTCGCCGGGTGCGGCCAGCGCTCGGCGGATCGACGGCGCGGGGACGGTGTTTGGCGCGGCCAGCATCGATGCCAGATACTCCGGCATCGCGGCCACAACCGTCCTCGAATCCGGAAACGCAACCAGCATGGGCCGTATGGAGCGGTACACCGGCCCGGGGACGCCTGGAACGTTGACCGGCTGGCGATCCCTCTCTCTCACAAAGAAGGCCTCGGGCTGGATGTCCCGGTTGAAGGCCAAGGCGAAACCGAGCAGGGGGTCGTCCGAATCGCCGTCCTCCTCGTACGTCAGTTTGAAGACGAGCAGCGCCGCTGCCACATTCTTCTCGGGGTCGATGGCCACCTCCTCCTGCAGCTCCTTGATGAACTCCTGGTAAAAGCCGACCTTAGGATCCGCGAAGCGCTTCCAGAGGTCGCTCTGGACAAGTTGTGCCATGCGGATGTGGACGGCGAGGTCGGCGTCGGGCGGCACGTAGGCGAGGACGCCGGTTCCGCTCTCGAAAATGGGCGGGACAGACGGCTCAGCCGCACGGCCGGAAAGCGGCATGGCCACCAGAACCAGCGCCGGCAAGAGCCATGCGTTCCTTTTCATAACAGGCTTCCTTTCCGGGCTTAGGCGGTCGGCCATTATAGGCCGGCGCGGTTTGAGTCGCTATCCTTTTCGCAGGGCGGCGCGCGAAGGACTTTTCCTTGCTGAAAGTGCCCTGCTCTTCTATGATTGGACCATTCTATCCAACGTTTGTTCCGAAAATGCAGGGCGGCCCGCGATGGCGAACGAGTATGAGCAGCAGCGGCGCAAGAAGGCCGATGCGCTTCGGGCGGGGGGTCTCGACCCGTTCGGCCACCGCTATCCGGAGACGATCGGGGCGGCCGAGGCGCGCCGGCGGTTCGAGGCGGCGGGTCCCGGCGCGCCGGGACCGGCGCGGGTGGCGGGGCGGCTGATGGGCCAGCGGGCGTTCGGGAAACTCGTCTTCGCGGACCTCGTGGACTGGACCGGCCGCATCCAGATTGCGTTCAACAAGAAGGCGCTGGATGCCGAGGCGTGGGAGCGCGTCGGGCAACTGGACCTCGGCGACTGGGTGGGCGTCGAAGGAACGCTCGTCAAGACGCGGACCGGCGAGGTCACGATTGCCGTCGAGCGGTTCGAGATTCTCGCCAAGGCGCTTCTGCCGCCGCCGGAGAAGTGGCACGGCCTTCAGGCGATAGAGGCCCGCTATCGGCAGCGCTACGTGGACCTTTTTGCGAACCCCGAGGTGCGGAACCTTTTCCTGAAGCGGTCGCTCATCCTGGACGAGACGCGCCGGTTCCTGAAGGAGCGCGGGTTCGTCGAGGTGGAGACGCCGGTCCTTCAGCCGATTTACGGCGGGGCGGCGGCGCGGCCGTTCATCACGCACCACAATACGCTGGGCGTGGACCTGTACCTTCGCATCTCGCCGGAACTGTATCTGAAGCGGCTGCTGGTCGGCGGTATGGAGCGGGTGTTCGAGATGGGCCGCGTCTTTCGCAACGAGGGGATTTCGACGCGGCACAACCCGGAGTTCACGATGCTCGAAGTGTACCAGGCCTACGCCGACTATACGGACATGATGGTGCTCACCGAGAGTCTCTTTGAGCACCTGGCGCGGACGGTGTCGGGCGGCGAGACGGCGCTTCCGTTCGGCGATGAGGTCATCGAATACAAAGCGCCCTGGCGGCGGGCCAAGTATGCCGACCTGCTCGAGGAGCACGCAGGGGTGCGGCTGGGGGACGAGGAGGCGATCCGCGCCAAGGCGCGCGACCTGGGCATCGAAGAGACCGACAAGCACCTCGACGTCGTGACACACGATGTGTTCGAGCGGTGTGTTGAAGCGCATCTGGTTCAGCCGATGTTTGTGATGGATTGGCCGGCGGGGCTGTGTCCGCTGACGAAGCGGAAGGCGGACGAGCCTGAAATAGCCGAGCGCTTCGAGCCGATCGTCGCCGGGATGGAACTGGGCAACGCATACACGGAACTGAACGACCCGGACGTTCAGGCCGAGGCGCTGCGCACGCAACTGGCGGGCCAGGACGAGACGATGGCGGTGATGGACGAGGATTTTGTGACGGCGCTCGAGTATGGGATGCCGCCGGCGGGCGGCCTGGGCGTCGGAATGGACCGGCTGGTGATGCTGCTCACGGGCGCATCGAGCATTCGTGAAGTGGTGCTGTTTCCGCAACTTCGGCCGCGGGCGACTTAGTCCGCGCGGACCGCTCCCAGGACGCGGAGGTACAACGCGATGGGCGAATGGCTGGCCTCGCCATGGTTCTGGCCGACGATTCTCGGCGGCGGGGTGGGGGCGATTGCGATCGCAGCCCTGGTGTTCCTGTCGCCGGTATACAAGCACATCGTCTGCGCGAAGTATCTTTTCAGCGGCTGGAAGGCCGTCGTGCCGCTCATTTCGGCGCTTCCGGCGGCGCTCGGGGTGTTCCTGCTGATTCTCGTCTTTGCGATTATGGACGGCTTTGTCAGCGAGACTCGCGAGATGACGCGCGGGACGCTGGCGGACATCATCGTTGATGCGCACCTGGGGGGGATGCCGTATTACGACGAGTTCACGAGGCGAATCGAGCGGATCGAGGGGGTGGAGGCGGCCACGCCGGTCATTCGAACCTACGCCGTGGCGCGTATCAAGTCGCGCTCGAGCCGGATTAAGCCGATCGTGCGGCCGTGTCTGGTCATTGGAATCCGCCCGGCCGGGAAGGCGAAGATGGGCCGGTTCCTCAAATACCTCCAGCGCCAGCGGTTCTCCGACGACACTCCGCCGGAGCGGCTGGAGCACCTTCTCAACGTGCCGGAAGGCTTCCGAAAGGCGATGGAGGAGAGCGGCCGGCGCGTGTGGCCCGGAGTGATTGCCGGCACGGGCGTCATCGGCATGCCCATGACCGACTACGTGCCCGAGACGGTTGAGGAAGGCGCCGGGCGGCGTGTTCTGTTGGGGTTTCTCGCGGTGGTGGCGGCCGTCGTGTTTCTTTTCGTGTGGCGGGCGGGCGTCCGCCGGCCGGGCCGGGTCGGCTGGCGCGTGGCGACGGCGTTTTGGGCGCTGGTCGCGCTCGGCCTCGTGGTTTCGGCAATCGTTTTGCCGGTCCGGCCGGTCGAAGTGATGCGGGCGCAGGTGGTGGATTATCCTCTCCTGGCGTACGGCGAGGACGTGGTCGTCTCGACGATTCCGATTCGCACGTCGGGCGCGCCGGAGATAGAGCCGGGCGGGATGCCGAAGGTCAGCAGCAGGGCCTTGACGCTTGTCGATACGTTCAAGAGCAACTATTGGGAGGCGGATTCGTCGCACGTGTATGTTTCGTTCGACGTGGCCCAGCGGATGGCGGGGATGGAGGGCGGACCGGACGAGGGCGAACCGGCGCGCGCCAGCCAGATTCAGGTGAAACTCGGCGATCCGTCGGCCGGCGCGGCCATCGTCGAAAAAATCCGCCGCGCCTGGGAAGCGTTCGGCGCCGAGCACAGCGGCGCCGACCTTCCGCTGCTCTCCATCAACACGTGGGAGACCCAGCAGCAGATGATCCTGACGGTCGTGGAGATCGAGCGGAACATCACGACGCTGATGCTGGGGCTGATGTTCCTCGGGTTCGGGGTGCTGATTGGACTGATTTCCTACGTCATGGCCTACATCAAGTCGCGGGACGTGGGGATTCTGAAGGCCCTCGGCGCGAGCGACGCCGGCGTCGGGAGCCTGTTCCTCGGATACGGGTTCATCATCGGCCTCTTGGGCACGGCGTTGGGCTTGGTCGGGGCGCTGCTGATGCTTCATTACCTCGACCCGATTGAGATCTGGGTAAACCAGACACTGGGGGTGGATGTGTTTCCGCGGGAGATGTATTACTTCGAGCACATTCCGTGGCGCCTGTCGCCGTGGTGGTGCGTGGGGGTGAGCGCCGGCGCGGCGGCGCTTTCGACGCTGGCGAGTATGGCGGGGGGGCTGCTGGCGGCGCTGAAGCAGCCCGTGGAGGCGCTGCGGTATGAGTGAGGAGACGATTCTTCAAGGCGTGGGCCTGGTCAAGGATTATTGGATGGGGTCGCGCCGCCTGAGGGTGCTTCGCGGGGTGGACCTGGCGGTCCGCCGCGGGGAGTTCCTGTGCATTCTCGGCCCGTCGGGAAGCGGCAAGAGCACGCTGTTGCACCTTTTGGCCCTACTGGATCGGCCGACCGAGGGGCGGATCTTTTTCGAAGGCGAAGACGCGTTCGGCCGGCCCAGGCGGTGGCGCGACCGGATGCGGAACGAGGCCGTCGGCTTCGTCTTCCAGTTCTATTACCTGATGCCGGACCTGTCGGTTTTGGAGAACACGCTTCTGCCGGCGATGATTCGGACGCCGCTGGCGGGGTGGTCCGTGGCGCGGTGGAGGCATCGGAGGCGGGCGCGCGCAGTTCTGGAGGGTTTGGGCCTCGGGGAGCGGGCCTCGCACCTGCCGCGCGAACTTTCGGGCGGCGAGTGCCAGCGGGCCGCCATCGCGCGGGCCCTCGTCCACGAGCCGCGCGTCCTCTTTGCCGACGAGCCGACCGGCAACCTCGATTCGGCGACGGGGGAAGAGATTCTGCGGCTGCTTGAGCGGCTGAATCGCAAGGATGGGCTGACCGTCGTGATGGTGACGCACGACGCGAGGATCGCCGAGGCGGCCGACCGCGTCCTCCGCCTCAGGGACGGGAAACTCTTGACAGAACGACGGTGACCGAGTAACGGAGCGACTCAAGTCAGGGGAGACATCATGGGTCGAAAAGTGTGGTTGAACGGTCGGCTGGTGAGCCCCGAGGAGGCGAAAATCTCGGTCTTCGACCACGCGCTCCTTTACGGCGACGGGGTGTTTGAGGGCATCCGCTCGTATGGGGGGCGCCTCTTTCGTCTCGAGGAGCACGTGCGGCGGCTGTTCGATTCGGCCAACGGCATCCGCCTGGCGATTCCTCTGACGCCCGAGGAGATGGGCAAGGCCATCACCGAGACGCTTGAGGCGAACGGCCTGAAGGATGCTTACGTTCGCGTCGTGGTCACGCGGGGGGTGGGGACGCTGGGCCTGGACCCGAACCGCTGCAAGGACTCTGCCGTCTTCATCATCGTGGACAAGATTACCCTCTATCCGCCGGAACTGTATGAGAACGGCCTGGAGGTCATCACGGCCGCGACGATGCGGAACCATCCGAACGCGGTCAACCCGCGGATTAAGAGCCTGAATTACCTGAACAATATCCTGGCGAAGATCGAGGCCATCGACGCCGGAACGCTGGAAGCCGTGATGCTGAACCACCAGGGTTTCGTGGCGGAGTGCACGGGGGACAACGTGTTCATCGTGCGGGACGATCGGCTCTTTACGCCGCCCATCGCCGCCGGGATTCTCAAAGGCATCACGCGCGACGAGATTATCGCCATTGCGGCCGAACTGGGTATTGAGGTCCGCGAGGAAAATCTCACGCGTTATGACTTGTACGTGGCCGATGAATGTTTCCTGACGGGGACGGCGGCCGAAGTGGTTTCCGTGGTGCGGATTGACAAGCGGACCATCGGGAGCGGCAAGCCGGGTCCGGTCAGCCGGCGTCTGGCCGATGAGTTCCATCGCCGCACGCGCCAATAGGCGCCGGCTTCTTGTCGGTTTCGAGGCGGCAGAAAGACACCCCTGCGGAGGGCTTTTGCTCACTCGCAGGGGCGATTTTTGCGGGGTCGCTCGGCGGGAGGGTGGCGGAGCGAATTACCTCACGGCCCGGGAACCTCGGCCGGGGTATCGGCGGGGACATCGGCCGGGGCGCCGAGCGTCGTCAGATACAGGACGATATTGGTGGCAACGGCCTCGGCGTGTTCGGGCAGGTAGCCTTTGCATTCCCAGGCCTCGTACGGCGTCAGGCCGAACAGGACATCGAGCGGCGAGTAAAGGCCGATCATCCGGCCGCCTTCATAAAGCCCGTAGAAGTCGGCGTAACTGCGGCCCAACTTGGCCGCACGAAGCGCCCGGCGGAACTTCACGCCGCTCGTCAGGTTGTATCCTTGCGCCCCGTCCATCCGGCCGGTCATCAGGCCGTGGGTCTCCAGGAGGAGTTTGAGTTCCCATCCGAGGGCGTCGGCCAACTGCTTGACCGACTCGTGAAAGGCGTTCGAGCCGCCCGCGGCCTCGAGCCAGAGGAACCCCCCGCCGGCGACGTAGGCCTTCAGGGCCGCCTGCTCGTCCGGGGTCAGCGTGAAGGCCCGGCTGCCGGTCAGGTAGGCGACGTCGCAGCCCTTGAGGTCGGCCGGGGCGACGCCTTTGGCCGTCACGGGCGGCTCGTTTGCCTCTTCCACTTCGAGCGTCACCTCCGCCTTCTCCTTCACGTGCTCGGCCAGGCGTTTGAAGCCGGCGTAGTTGGCGCCGACCTCCCAGTTGCCGCCGTGCTTGACGCGGGCGATGCGCAATGTGGTCCGGCCTCCCGCGGTCACGGGACCTGTGTACTTGTCGGCTTTTTCGGGTTCGCGTCCGGCGAGTTTCGCCCGCAGGGGCGCTCCGTCCGTCGCGTAGGTGTGAAGGTTCATGCCGAAGTCAAAGAGGTAGCCCTTCGAGGTGTACTGCTTCATCTGCCAGGGGCAGGAGATGTCGTCGCTGGCGAAGAAGACGAATGTGCGGACCCCGTCGTCGATGCCCTGCAGCCCGACGTCGCGCTTGATCGGGTTGCCGGCCTCATACACCTGGTGCGTTTGGGGTGTAATCTTGAGCGGTTTCCATTCGGGCCAGACCTCTTTGGCAAATTGCGGGAACCATCGGCGGATCTTCGGGTTGCCGCACGAGGCCTCGAACAGGATCGTTCCGCCCGTGTCGGTGAAGGCGCGAAGTTTCTTCTTTTCCTCGTCGGTGAAGCCGTCGCGCTTCTTGCCATTTTCGTCGGTCCACTGGGGGACGCTTTCGGCCGAGATGTAAAGGATGGGCGCGTCGTGCAGTTCTTCCAGGGGGGACCGCAGTTCGACGATCTGCCAGTGGAACTGCTGTTCCTTGGCCCGCTCGATGAAGTGCGTCAGGTTGGCGATGTCGCGGCGGTGTGGGTTCCAGATGCCGTTGAACTTGAGTTTGTTGAAGAGGAT
>DATLBA010000110.1:0-9118 GCA_035527275.1 Phycisphaerae bacterium | reverse complement strand
GTCAAGCGCGCGCACTCACCTTTTTTCGTACGAAAATGAAACAAACTGGTGGTTGTTTATCACCCGGCGTTCCAAAATGAAACCCAAGCCCGCCAAGCCAAAGCCACCGCCCACCGCCAACCCCCGCGCACTCCGGCGCCTGGAACTCGTCAGCCTCATCGTCGCAACCGGCATCACATCGCTCACCAGCGCCACCATCGGCAACTGGATCGCCGCCGGCTGCCCGCGCAATCCCGACGGCCGATTTGATCTCGTCTGCGTCGCCGCGTGGCTCGCCGCCGAGCGCCGCAAAAAAAAACTCCCCGTCGCCGAGGATCCGCTCCTGATCGGCGGAAACTCCCGCGCACTCGAACGCTATCGCCGTTGGAAAGCCAAGAACGAGGAACTCACATTCCAGCAGCGATCCGGCGAACTGATCCTGCTCGAAGAAGTCCACACCCAGTGGCTCGCCCTCGGCCAGCAGATGCGCACGCACCTCGAAGCCATCGGCGCCACGTGCGGACCCGACGTCGCGTCCGCGCTCTCGAAAGCCGTCAACTCCGTTTATGGGAAACTGCCCCGTGCACCCCGCACTCGCAAAACTAAGCCGCGATCATCTTGACGCCATGCGTCCCCGGCGACTGCGCTCGTTCCTGCAATTCGCCGAGGACGAAGTCGTGCTCGCCCGCGGCCCGCGCGACGGCTGGCACTTCGACGCCGACTACGTCCCCTGGACCGCCATCGTCCTCCGCGAGTTCGACAACCCCTGGTGGTGGTGGCGCCTCGGAATGGGATCCGTCCAAGCCGGCAAGACGCTGATCTTCTTCGTGATCCCCGCCCTCTATCACCTCTTCGAGATCGGCGAATCCGTCATCCTCGCCGCCCCCAGCATGGACCTCGTCATGGCCCGCTATGAAATAGACATCCTCCCCGTCATCCAGCGCACGCGCTACCGCGAACTCCTCCCCACATCCGGCAGCGGCTCGCGCGGCGGCCGCGCCGAAAGCGTCCGCTTCAGAAACGGCGCCCGCCTCATCTTCATGTCCGGCGGAGGCAAGGACGTAAAACGCTCCTCGCACACCGCCCGAGTCGTGCTCCTGACCGAGTCCGACAAAATGGACGCCGCCGGCGAGACGAGCCGCGAGACCGCCCCCCCCTTCCAGCTCCTCGCACGAAGCACCGCCTACGGCGAGCGCGCCCTCTTCTACGGCGAATGCACCGTCAGCATCGAGGCGGGCTTCATCTATCAGCAAGCCTCCGTCGGAGGCTCCGGCAGCCGCATCTATCTCCGATGCCCCGCGTGCCGAAAACACGTCTATCCCGACCGCGACCACTTCGTCGGATGGCGCGAAGCCACCAGCGAACTCGAAGCCGGGGCGCTCGCCCGCTATGCCTGTAACTCGTGTGGCGCATTATGGGACGAAGCCGCCCGCCAGAAAGCCCTCCGCAATCCCCTCCTCCTGCATCGCGGACAAGAGATCAGCCCGAAAGGAAAGGCCGTCGGCGACCTCCCCCAGACCCACAGACTCGGCGTCGAATGGACATGGCTCGCCAGCCCCATGACCACCATGGCCATCATCGGCATGATGGAATGGAACGCCGTCCGCGCCGTGACCGACGACCTCGACAAGGACCTCACCCAGTTCCGATGGACCATGCCCTGGAAGGAGGACATGCAAGTCCGCGAACTCTCCACCCGCTTCCTCGCACAGCACACCGGCGAGTTCCATTTTGACCCACTCCGCGACCTCGACCCCGAACTCCCGCACGCCGCGCTTCCCGAAGGGCCGGAGTTCTGGACATGCAGCATCGACGTTCAACTCAAACGCCTGTATCTGATGATCGACGGATGGGACTTTGACCTCACCCGATGGTCCACCCACTGGCGCGTCCTCGACATCCTCGAAGAGGAGGCCCGATACGACCCCACGGAGGACGAGCTTCGCGCCGCCCTCGACAAAGCCTGGGCGCTCTCCTTCGAGCGATACAACTGCGAGTCGCTCTGGATTGACGCAGGCTTCCGCGCCGGCAACCTCCCCGAACACGTCATCCTGAAATGGTGCCACGAGCATGACTTTTGCAATCCCCTCGTCGGACGCTCCGCTACCGAATACGCCAAGATGACCGGCAAGAGCCAGCCCCTCCCCGACGACGTGCCCGCCGGCACAATCCAGCTTCGCCTCCAGGCCGACGGCAACGGCCTTTGGTTCTTCGAGGTGGACCGGCTCAAGGACGACCTCTATGGCCGGCTCTTCCGCGCGGAGGGATCGCCCGGCTATCACTGGTTCGCCCGCGAAGCCGCCAACGAAAAGCGATCCGACCGCAGCCACGGCAGGCTGAACCCCGGTTGGATTTTCAATCACTTTATGAAGGTCAAGCGCGAGATATCCCGCGACAATCGCGGCAGAGAAATCAGGATATGGCGCGAGCGCGGCGCGCACGACATGGTCGATGTTGCCGCCTATGGACTCGCCGGCGCCATCGTCACCCGCGCGTATCTGCTGGAGGAGAACGCCACGGACCAGGAAGCCAAACCGGATGCAGCCGGCAGCCTCAGCATCAGAACAAACTACTGAAGGATGACGCAGCGATGATTCTCATACGCAGGAATCGTGAGGAGAGTCTGGGAAGTTGGCCGCCCAGGCGCGGCTATCGAATCGCATACGATGACTTTCTTCGGAATCAGACCGTCTACGCGCCGATCGGCATTCACTGGATCGTCCGCTGGACCATGCGGGCCTGGCTCTGGACATTTAAGTCTTCACGGACGGCGCGCGAAACCGCCCTACGTGAGATCTATGACGCCGGATTCAAGGCTGGACGCGCTGCGGGAGTGGCGGCGGCCAACGCTAGTTGGATGCGCGCGACGAATCAAGTTCTCGGAGAGATCGACGCCAAAAAGGAGGCGCCCGCCTCAGCATCAGAACCTCGTACTAATCGGATTCCCGTTTTCAGAGAGGAGTGACGCAATGTCGAAAGCACAGAAGCCGTCCAAAGCAGAGAAGCCCGTCGTGGAGGAAGCGCCGGCGCCCGCGCCAGCGCCCGTCGTGCAGGCGGCCGATGGCCCCGTGGCCATGGTCATGCCGACCCCCGCAGTCCCCGCCCCGCGCATTCGCGGCGTCGGTCCCCGCTGCCGGACCTGCGGCAGCGGCATGATCCAGAACGGGAGCGAACGCACCAACCACCCGTTCAAGGTTCGCATCTACTGGAAGTGCAAAAACCCCGGCTGCAAGGCCACGGCCCGCACCGAAGAAAGGAAAAGGTGATGGTGTCAAAGATCGCGCAGCAACCCACCGTGGCGGAACGCCTGGCCGAAATCAGCCGCCGGGATCCGACCGGCGGACTGAAGATGCTCGACTGCACACACGGCTTCAAGGACCTCTGTGTCGTCGTGCTCCCCGAGAGAAAACCGTCATACGGGCGATGGCTTCTGATGTCCACATGGGATATCAACTGCTGGAACTGCAAGAAGTCCGGCGGCATGGCCTTCGCCCACTTCATTGACCGATGCCCCTTCTGCGAACACAAGCGCGGCGACCCGGACCTCCCCCTGCGCAACTACGTCGTCGGCCAGCAGACCGTCCGCGACGAGCGCTTGCTCGCGCTTGGACTCCTGGGCGAAGAGAAAGGAAATGGCTGATGGGCGAGCAGCCGACACCTGCGCGAAACGTACAACGTCTCTACCCGCCATCTGGCGTGGACCTGACGACCCTGGTGAACACCACCGTCATGTTTGGCGGGCACGAGTTCCTCGTCCAGCGCATGTCGTATTCAGAGGACAGGGACGAGCCAGGCTTCCTCACCCTGACCCTCACAGGCACGACCATGTTCAGCAGAGATGGGGATGCCTGATGCTTGCCCCGCAAAAAACATTCCGTTCAACGGAATCTTTCTGCAAAATGCTATTGACTCCCTCAAGCGACTGCCGTATTTTGAGAAGCGTAAGGACACAACACGAGTCGGAGCACCCGATGGACTGACGCACACGACAACCTGACCGGCGAGCAACGCCCGGGCTGATCCCCCAAGCGTTCTGAGCCGGACGAGATAAGAAGCGGGCCTGGATAGAGGCTATCCCCTCTACCAGGCCCGCTTTCTTTTTCCCCGGCTCGCTCGCGTCAGGCCCCTCAATCCGCATCGGAGCACTGGAATGGCCTGGACCTACGGCGGCTGGCGGCGCGAAGCGACGACGACGGCGCAGCGCACGATGCTCATCCAGCACATCGAAGAGGTCGAGGCCATCCTGTCGGGCTACAAGTCGCAAGGGGCCATGCAGCAGTCCGCGGCGCGATTTGAGCTGGAAGACTATCTCCGCAAGCTCGAAAAGAAGCTGACCGAATACGACGACGCGCTCGGCCTCGGCCTCGACGCGGATTTCCCGGCCTTCATCCAGGCCAAGCCCAGGACCAATGACAGCCTGGAGACCGCATGAAGCGCCTGCCCGGAACGGACATTGGCGTACTGAGCCAGACGCCCGGCCGATACACGCAGTTCGGCTACAAGGCCGCCACCTATGGCCGCGAGAACGCGGCCGAGGCCGTCGGCGGCACCGCCGATTATCACATGCGCTACGATCGCTCCACGATCGTCAATCTCGCCCGGGCCATGGAACGCGACAACTGGCTGATCGAGGGACTCATCAACCGCTGCGTGGATTATATCCTCGGTCCCGCCGGCTTCACCCTCCAGGCCAAGACGGCCGATCCCGACCTGAACAAGCGCATCGAACAGGAAATCTGGCCCGCGTTCAGCGCCGCCCCCGAAGTCCGCGGTCTCTTCGACTGGGCCGATTATCAGCGCCTCAACCTCCGCGAGGCGTTCGTGGCGGGCGATCAACTCAATCTCAAGATCGGCGGGGATAATGCCTCCGCTGGCATGTTCCAGCACATCGAGGGCGAACGCATGGACTCGTTCGGGGCAACGGGCGACGCCGGCGGCGACGGTGGGAACCGCGTCGAGCAGGGCGTCGTGCTCGATAAGCGCGGCCGTCCTGTCGCCTACAAGGTCTCCGATGTCAGCCCTACCGGCTACGTCACCCACAGCGCCCGGACCGTGCCAGCCGAACACGCGATCTTCTTCGGCTCCGTCTTCAAGCGCTCCTCGCAAACGCGCTGCCTCCCCGTGTTCGTCTCGTCGCTGCCCATCGCGCACCGGCTCGACGACATCCTGACCGCCGCCGCTGTCGCCTGGCAGATTCAGGCCCGGCTCGTCGTTGGAATCTTCCGGGAAAAAAACAAGACGCGCCCCGCCATCCGCTCCGGCGTCAATGCCGGGACCAAGGCCGACCGCGGCGACAACGAGATCAGCAGCCTCATCACGGACGCGGGCATGTCGCTGATCTTCCAGGGCGTGCCCGGCGACAAGATCGAGCCGATCGCCACGAACCGCCCCGGCGCGCAACTCGACAAGGACGTGGAGACATTCGTCCGCCTCTTCTGCGTCCCTGTCGGCCTGCCCGCCGAAGTTCTGCTCCTCTTCTGGCGTGATTTCAACTACTCATCCGCCCGCATCGTCCTCCTCCAGGCGTTCCTCAACTTCCGGCGCTGGCAGCGCCACCTGGCCGTCGGATTCAACTCGCACGCCTACCGCTGGCAGATCGGGCGCGCCATCGCACTGGGGACGATCCCCTGGCGCGACGACATCTTCGCCCACGAATGGAATCTCCCCGCCTGGCCGTGGATCGATGAGGACAAGGAAGTCTCCGCCTGGTCCAAGAAACTCGACCGCGCCATCGCCACGCAGACCGAGGTGCTCGCCTCACTCGGCAAGGATCGCGTCGAGCAGCAGGCCACCCGGCATCAGGAAATCATGGACGCATGGGCGGCCGCGCAGCAGATCGAGGAGGACTCCGGCGGCGGCATCAAGGCCGCGGATCTGTGGCGGCACCTGGCCGGCCTCGAACAGGGCAAGACCGAACTGGCCGTCCGCGCCGGCGACAAGTCCAAGATACCCCCTTCTGGAGAAAGCGATGCCATTGACAATGTCGCCCCCTGACGCGCCGCGCGCGCATTCCAGTCCAGGCCGTCTCCGAGCCTACTCTCGCCGTGGATTCGGGATGGGCGCCGTGGATCGCATGGAGCGCATCATCTACGGCTACGCCGTGATCACCCGCGGCGAAGCGCTCGGACATGGCGTCTGGGTAGATTCGGAAATGCTCGATCAGGTCGTGGCCGCCGGGAATGCCCTTCCCAAGGGCGCCAAGACGCGCTTCACACATCCGGGCCTCTGCTCCGATGGCCTCGGAAAGTATCTGGGCCGCTCTCGGAACTTTCGCCGCGATGGCGATGTCGTGCGCGCCAATCTCCACCTGTCCGTCGTAGCGGGCAAAAGCCCCGAAGCCACCAACGATCCGGCGGAATACATCATGGCCTTTGCCGAGGAAGACCCCGACGCATTCGGATCGAGCATCGTCTTCTGGCCCGATCAAGGCGCGATGGACTGCTTCACCGACGAACACGAGGACGAGGACGGCGAGTTCCAAAGCCCCGATGAACTGAACGTCAGGAACCTGCCGCATGGGCGTCTCGCCAAACTGGATGCCTGCGATATCGTGGGCGATCCGGCCGCGAATCCCGGCGGCTTTTTCAGCAGCGGCGACGAGTCCGCTGCGCGCGCTGAACAAGTACTCTCGTGGGTTTTCGGGCTGACCGAAGTCGCGCCGGCGCCCGAAACATTGGGAGGCGGGCAACCGAACCGCATCCGCGAGTTTGTCAACGGCTTCATGGCCCGTCACGACCTAGTGGTTGTGCCCGTGGCCAGGCCAACACAGAAGGAGGCTATCATGCCTAACCAGAACAAGTCTTGTGCGTTGCAGGGCGAGGGTGGCCCGGCGTACTGCGTCTGCAAAGACTGCGGCTACTCCGAGGATTACGCCGGAAGCCCGTGCGGCGAAAAGACCTGCCCGACTTGCGGCAATCCGCTCGTCGGCGCCGACGAAAAGCCGGCAGCTCCTGTGGAAGAACCGGCGGCGCCGGTGGAAGAATCCCGCCCGCACTGGAAGGCGCTGAAAGCGGCCTTCCCGACCGATCGGCCCTTTGCCATTCAGTGCTTTGACGAGGGACTGAGTCTCGCCGCTGCCCAGGCAAAGTTTGCAAGCGTGACGCAGGCCAGGCTTGCCGAACAGGACGCCGAGGTCCGAAGGCTCCGCGAGGAAAACGCCGGACTCCGCACGCAGATGCTCGGCGGCGCGGCGCCGGTGTCCCACCTCTCGGACCCTGACAGCAAAACGTTCACACAGATTGTGAGTGCCTACAAGGTCGAGAAATCGTGCTCGACCGAGGACGCCATTCGCATGTGCCGGCTGACGCATCCAGACGTGTACAAGGCGGCTGAAGCGGCCGGGACCGTCTGAGAAGTTCCCCCTTTTCTGAAAGGAGTTTGCAATGTCTATCCAGACTGAAAGCCCCAAAACTTTCATCGCGACCGCCGCCGTCACGGCGTTCCGTCGCGTGAAACTCACCGCGTCGTCCGGCACGGCTGTTGAGCATTCCGGCGCCGGTGAGGCGGCCATCGGCACGGCACAGAACACCGCCGCGATCGGTGAGGAAGTCAGCGTCCGGCTGGACAACGCCGGCGGGACGCACAGGTGTGTGGCCGCCGGAACCGTCGTCATTGGCGCCGCCGTCTACAACGCCGCAACCGGATACGTGGACGACGCATCATCCGGCACCTCAATCGGCACCGCCCTTGAGGGCGTCTCCAACGCCGGCGATGTTCTGGAAGTTCTGATTGCCTGAATCGTCCGATGCGTCAAACGCATCCAAACTTTGTTGAAAGGAAACGCAAATGCCCGTGATTCCAACGACTGCAATCCCCAAACCGTGGGTGGCGCAAGCCCTCATGGAGTGGAGCCCGGACGACCAGCTCTACGCGGCTGACCTCGTCATGCCGATGGTTGGCGTTCAGGTACAGACCGGCACCCTCCCCATCGTCCAGCGGGAGGACATGCTCCGCGTCGAAAACACCCTCCTGGCCCCCGGCGCTACCTATGGCCGCGTCGAGTTCCGTCAGGAAGGGCTTGAGTTCCGTTGCGTCAAGAACGGCCTCGAAGCCCAGGTCACTGACGAGGACAGGGCGGTCTATAAGACCGCCTTCGATGTCGAACTCGTCAAGGCCAAGCAGATCGCCACGATGATGGCGGTCAAGCGCGAGGCCCGTGTGGCCGCGGCCGTCTTCTCCGCTACCTGGACCGGCGGCGGCGCCACGCTCTACACCGACGTGACCGCCGCCCCGTGGACGACCGCCGCAAGTGATCCGTTCACCCAGATCCACGCTGCCGTCGAGCGTGTCCGGCTCAACTCCGGAATGCTCCCGAATGCGTTGATCATGAACACCACGAACATCGGCCGTCTGCTCTACAACACGGTGGTCCGTGCGCGCTACCCCGGCGCCGCCATCATCACGCGGGACATGCTGAGGGACACGCTCGCGCAGCTCTTCGGCATCCAGCACATCATCGAGTGCGGCGCGATCTACTCCAGCGCGGCCGAAGGCGCGGCCTTCGTCGGCGCAAACATCTGGTCCAACCTCTACTGCGGTGTCGCCCGCGTCTGCACAAGCGCCGACCTCTCGGAACCCGGCCTCGCCCGGACGATCCGTTGGGACGCCGTCGCCGGTGGTGACAGCAACGTCCAGGTCGAGCTTTATCGTGAAAACCAGACCGATTCCGACGTGCTGAAGGTCAAGAACTACCTTGACGAGTTGATCCTCGGCACCGCGTACATGCACCTCCTCAAGGTCGCTGCATCGTAGCATTGCCGTCCGTCTCCGTCTTCGGGGGACCGAGCGTCCTTCCCCGCGCGTTCGGTTCCCCGGAGGCCACCCTCGAAAGGAGTAAACATGTTCAACATCAACATTCACCGCGAGGGGAGCCTGATGGACGGCGCGTATTACGCGGCCACCGTGACCGTTGCCGGCGGGGTTCCGAATCAACTCGTGGACATTGCCGACGCGCTGGACACCGCAGGCCGCGCCGCTCCCATCGGACCCGCTCGCTACATCACCATCACGACCGACGTCGCGATTACGGTCAGATTCAACGACGTGACCCTGGGCGCCGTCCCTATCGCCATCGGCGGTGTGTTGACGATTCCCCTCAACGTACTCGCCATCTCGCGTCTCTACCTCACCCACACCGGCG
>DATLBA010000109.1:0-3212 GCA_035527275.1 Phycisphaerae bacterium | reverse complement strand
GACCCATCGCATGGGATCCGACCTTCAACGCCCGGTGGATCGCTCCCTCTCGACCGACCTGAGCCTCGGGGAGGAATTCAGCCCTGCTGGAGCGGGTTGCAGGTACAGGGCACCGCTACCGCCCCGCCTAGCACGGCCATTAATTCCTGGTCGCCTGAGGCGACCCTTACCCCGGTACGCGCCGCGGCCCTGCAAATCCCGTGCCACAACGCGCCGATCAGCTTCCACCCCAGTATAACACGCTTGGGAGGCAAAGCAAGGCGAACCCGCGGCTTTCTCCGGTACGAGCCTTCCGATGCCGGGCGAGGGTGAATGACGAAATCCGAATTGCAGGAATGACGAATCAATGACGAAGCCTGAGATCCGAATAGAAAGAGTCGGCGGGGCGCCACGGCGCGCGGGAAATACGTGTGGCATCCCCGGATTTCGGTCGGAGGATCGCGCCCCGGCCAGGCCTTTTCTGTCCTCGAAACCCCCACCTTAAGTGAGGGTTCCCGACCCTAGAACGTATGCGGACGTTTCAGCCAAGGCGGCGGGTCTGCCACGTATCTAGGGATCGGAAAGAGCCTTTCTTGGCCGGTCCTGGCTGCTCGGCGCTTCCTGAAGTGCCTCTGGGGAATAGGTGTCTTTCCGTGGCTCACCCTTTTCAACCCATACGCAGATGCATTTTCCACTCCCGCCAATGCCGTCCACGGTCATCACCGGACCACCCGACTTGAGCTGCACCACGTCTCCAACTTTCCATTCAGCCATGTTTGGCTCCTTTCGATCTGCTATCCTATCGTCTGATTTTGCCAGTGTCAACCCCTTGACACCCCCGCCCCGTCGCCGGTAGCGTAGCGGGCGGCGTGTTGGGCGGGAACGGGACACTAAAACGGAAAGGGGGCAGGAACATGGCGGCAAGCAACGATTACCTTCCTTTTCGTCCCAAAATGAAGGAAAGTTGGTTCTCGACGATCCCGACCGTGGTGTCAGTTGCCGTGGTAATCGTAATGATGTATTTTGGTGGGCTTGTGCTCCATATCTGGACAAGCGCACTATTCTGGGACCGCTGGGGCCCATTCTGGGGAGTTATCGCCTTCTGCTCCCCTGTTTTTGCAGAAGCAGTTGCGGCCTTTGCCTGTTTCTGGTGGCATGTCTGGTATTACGTTCTGGCCATTGCTCTCTGGCTCGCGTCGATGGGTGCCATGGCCTTTACGGAGGAGGGACCTGCCTTACGCTTTCGTTCTGCGTTATTCATCGGATGGATTTGCCTGATTGGCGTTCTCTCGGTGGGTTTAGGTCACTATGCTTGGAGATATTCGCTAGGGCCAACATCGCCGACGGCAAACGACCGGGCGCAACTAGAGGATTGCGCTTTGGCCGTCGTAGCGTCTATTCATGCTTCCGCTTCGGACGATCCGAGCGCACTTGCAGACCTTGTTACGGCGAAGGAAAGCTTGAAGGACACGATTCAGGGTTATGACAGGGTCTCTCTTGACGAGCTTTGTGCGATCGTTAACGAGTACCTGCGATTTGAACGCTCTTTGCAGAATGACCTACAGGCATACATGGAGGAGTTGAGTCGAACGGGCAAGGCTTCCAAGTTCACGGTGAGCGAAAGGACAAGACAGATAGTGGATAAGTTGCCTAACAATCTGCGTACACGTATCGTGACCGGTGATCTTATGCAAATGGAGCGGTTGAGTGGGGATGCCTCCATTCTGCCGGAGAACTGGCGGGTAATATTGGACAAGGGTACTGCTCGCATTTGGACGATCTACGGGCAGACGTACTCGGAACTATTGGGCCGCCCCATGCCGCAGTAGCGTTGGTGGGGCAGTGTTGGGCGAGCGTTCGGGTTAGTCAACGGGAAGGGGACAGGCAATGACGACCGAGGAACGGCTGGCGAAGGTGGAGCGGGAACTGGCCGACCTGCGCGCCGAACTGGCGGAATGCGTGCGCACGCGAAAGGTGCAAGTCGTGGACGAGAACGACACGCTCCGCGCCAGGCTGTTCGTGCTCGCGGACGGGCCGAGGCTTGTCCTCTTTGACGAGGCGGGCAAGCCCCGCGCCGGGCTGGGCGTGGACGCGAACGGGCCGGGGCTGGTCCTGCTCGACGAGAACGGCAAGATCCGCGCCGGGCTGCGTGTGGACGCGGACGGGCAGCGGCTGACCCTGGCCGACGAGAACGGCAAGGTCCGCGCCGGGCTGGCCGCGCTCAAGGACGGGCCGAAGTTGGACCTGTCCGACGAGAATGGCAGGCCCCGCGCCAGGCTGGCCGTGGACGCGAACGGGGCGGGGCTAGGTATCGGCGACGCGGCGGGCAATCCCCGCGCCACGCTTGCCGTGGTTGCGGAAGGGCCGGCACTGATACTGCTCGACGCGGCGGGCAAGCCGATCTGGGACGCCCCGTAGGGCGGCAAGAGAAAGGGAACTAACGCCGCGAGTTTCCCGAAAGTTTTGATACACACCCCGACGTGCGGCGGCCTTTCAAACGCCCGGGCTGCCCTTCGGCTTCGGGCACTTGGCCACGGCCGCGAGGGCGGCCTCGACCGTCGGATACAGGTCGAAGAGGCGGTCCAGGTGGCTTAAGCGCAGGATGCTCGCGACGGCGCTGTGGAGGTTGGCGAAGGCGACCCGCCCGCCCCGTGCCGCAAAATGGTGGTGGACCCGCACGAGGCTCCCCAGGCTCCAACTGGAAATGTACGAGAGGCGCCCCAGGTCCAGGACGACGCACGAGGACCCGGCGTCCAGGGCCTGGTACATTGCCTGGACGAAGAGGTCGGTGTTGGTGTGGTCGAGGCCGCCGTCGAGCGCTAGCAACGTGACGCCCTGGATGCCGCTTGGCCGCTCGTGGATTTCCATGGCCGTCCCTCGCCGCAAAAAGCATAGAACTGGCAGCCATCATTATCCTACCTATCCCTCGGCGGGGCTGTCAAAGCGAAATCGGGCCGAAAAGGGCTCGATATTTCGGGCACGTTTGATAGGATGCGGTGCGCGAAACGGCCCGTTTTGCCGATGTCGAAGAGGAGACGAAAACCATGAGACGTGCTGCACTGCTTCTTGCGCTGTTCGCGCTCGTGTCTGCTGCCGGATGCCGAACCGTCTCGCGCGCCCCGAGCGCCGAGGACGACCTCGGGGGCCTCGATTTCCGCGAGGTCGTCCAGAGCGCCAAGGACAAAGTCTTCCCCGCCGTCGTGTATATCAAGGCCATCCGCGAGACGCACGAG
>DATLBA010000108.1:0-2311 GCA_035527275.1 Phycisphaerae bacterium | reverse complement strand
CGACGCCTTCGTTGACGGCGTCTCGGTCGTCGAGGACCCGGAGAAAGCCCGCCACTTGGTCGGCTTCATGCCCGATTATCTGCCCTCGCACCGCGACATGACGGTGCCCGAGTACCTGGACTTTTTCGCGCGGGCGTACGGTCTGCGGAACCCGCGCCGGCGGGAGGCGCTGGCCGGCCTCGAGGAGTTCGCGGGTCTGGCAACCCTGCGCGACAAGACGATCCAGAGCCTCTCGAAGGGCATGAAACAGCGCGTGAGTCTGGCGCGGGCCTTGGTGCATGACCCGCCGGTGCTGATCCTGGACGAGCCGGCGGCCGGCCTGGACCCCCGCGCGCGGGTCGAACTGCGTGAACTGCTCAAGATTCTGGCCCAGCAGGGCAAGGCGATCCTCGTCAGTTCGCACATCCTGTCGGAACTGTCGGAGATCGTGGACGGCGCGATCATCATCGAGCGTGGCAAGATTGTCCGGGCCGGCATGATGGACGAAATCCTCAGCCGCGACTTGCCCGGCCGCCTCGTCGTCATCCGTGTCAACCAGCCGCCCGAGGAACTCCACAAGGCGCTGCTCCAGATGCCGGGCGTCCAGACCGCCCGAATCGCCGGCCGGCACGTGGAGGCGGCCGTCGAGGGCGATGAAGAGGCCTGCCGCGCCCTTCTCGCCGAACTTCTGCGCCGCGGCTTCCCCGTCGTCGAGTTCACGCAGCGCAGGGCCGACCTCGAGGAACTCTTCATGAACCTCACCAAAGGGGAGGTGCAGTGAACGTCTTCTCGGCCGTTGCGAAACGCGTGGACGACGGGCTGAACCCGATCGTCGTCAAAGAGGCGCGGCAGGCGGTGCGCAGCCGCTTCGTCGCCGCCATCCTTCTGGTGTTCCTCGCCCTCCAATTGGTGGTGGTGTGGCTGTACGTGCTCTTCAACCCGGACCTGGCGTCGGAACTGTCGGGCGGCCAGGACGTCGCGAGCATCCTGTTCTGCATCCTGACGGGGTCCTGCATGCTCTTCGTGCCGATCTACTCGGCCGTCCGTCTGGCGTGGGAACGTTCGGCCGTCCAGATGGACCTGATGTTCACTACGACGGTCAGCCCCGGGGCGGTGATCCGCGGCAAGATGGTCAATGCCGCGCTCCTGACCGGTCTGATCTACAGCGTCTGCGCGCCGTTCATGACGTTCGCGTACCTGCTGCGGGGCGTGGACCTGCCGACCATCTTCCTCCTGCTTGCTACGGGGCTCCTGAACGTCGCCCTGGCCGTCCAGTTTGCCCTCTTCCTGGCGTGCATTCCGACGAGCATCCTCGCCAAGGTCTTTCTGGGCCTGTTCGGGATGGGCGTCCTTCTGTTCTGGATGTTCGGGGGCCTCTGGGCGGGCTTCGCGATGTTCTTCGCGCCCGGTCTTTTCCACATGTCGGTCGGCGGAGCCGATTTCTGGCCAATCCTGGGCACCTCGGTGCTTTCGACCCTAACGATCATGGGTCTTCTGTACGTTTTCTCGGTGGCCGTCCTTTCTCCGCCGTCGGCCAACCGGATGCTCCCGGTGCGCGCGTACATCGTGGGGGCCTGGCTGGTCCTGGGCATCGTCTCCGCCCTGTGGAAGTACGTGGGCGGTGCTGACGGGGGCCTGGTGGCATGGGCGGGTTGTTCCACCGTCTTTTTCTCCCTTTGGTTCGCCGTTGCCGTCAGCGAAAGGTCCGCCTGGGGCGCCCGCATCCGGCGGCGGATTCCGAAGCGTTTCCTGCCGCGGATGATTGCTTTCCTCTTCACCAGCGGGTCGGCCGGCGGCGTGCTCTGGACGGTCGGCATGATCGTTCTGACGCTCGCGATCTTCTATCTGGTGGACGGGCCCTTCGGCCGGCGCCCGGGCGGTGATTTCGAGGACTTCTTCGTCATCAGCGCCGGGCTGGCGCTCTACGGCTTCGCCTATGCGATGACGGCCGCGATCCTCCGCAGGCTGCTGTTCTCCGGAAGGCTGCGGATCCCCCACTATTACACGTGGGTCATCGCGATGGCGCTGCTGACCGTCGGAACCATCTTTCCGATTGCGGTCCTGGTTCTGACGTGCTACGGCACGGGGAAATGGAGCCTGGAGGCGCTCTCGGGCGGGCCCTGGACGTTGACGAACCCCTTCTATCTCTTCAGCGACGATTCGCGCGCCGGGCACCTGATGTTCGCAGCGGTGTGGTCGGCGTTGATGACGGTGGTCTCGATTCCCTGGATGGTCCGGGAGGCGGCGGCCTTCAAGCCGATCCTCTCCCCGCCTCATCCCTCGAGCGAGTCCGCGACGGATGGATAAGACCTACGAGGACCATCTTCGGCTA
>DATLBA010000107.1:0-2188 GCA_035527275.1 Phycisphaerae bacterium | reverse complement strand
GCGCGAGGGGCTCGGCTTCGAGGAGGCCGCCCGCAACGCCCGCCGCGCCTTCCTCGCCGACGCCGCCCGCCGCGCGGGCGCCCGCAAGGTCGCCCTCGGCCACACGGCCGACGACCGTGCCGAAACGGTCCTCTTCAACATTGTGCGCGGGACGGGCGTCGAGGGTCTGGCGGCTCTGGGGCCCCGTGCGACTTTGCCGAGCGATAGCGCGCTCCCCTCCGGGTCGCGGCTAAACATGGACTCACCCATTGAAATTATCCGTCCGCTGATTGAGGTTTCTCGCGCGGAGGTGCTCGCGTTTCTGGAATCGCGCGGCGAGCGGTGGCGCGAGGACGAGACCAATGCCGACACGCGCTACGCCCGCAACCGCCTCCGCCACGAGGTCCTGCCGCTCCTGCGGGAAGCGATCAACCCGAAAGCGGACGAGGCGCTCGGGCGGTTGGCGGACCAGGCGGCCGAGGCTGCCGACGTTCTGGCCGATGCGCTGGAAGAGACTTGGCGGCGCATCGTCGAAGAGTTGCCCGGCGAAGGCGAACCAGCGCGGCGGATCTCCGTACCCGCCGCACCAACAAAGGATGGATGCACTGGCGGGCAAGCCGCCAGTGCCACCCAGCGCGGTGGGTCAGGAGACCCACCGCGCTCCATTGTCATCGACGCCGATGATTTCACGCTCCTTCGGCCGTGGCTCCAGGGCGCCATTCTGCGGCGGGCGGTCGAGCGCCTGGGCGGGGGCTTAAAAGCCATGAGTGCCGAACGGACGCGTGCGGCGGTTGAGGCGCTGCTTTCCGGAAGCGTTGCGGGACCGGTCGAGTTGCCGGGCGGCCTCTCGGCCACTCGCCGCCGCCGGGCCATCCGCATCGGCTCTCGAACAGATAACACCGAAGGAGGTCGCGATGATCCGACCTGATGGTGTGCGAATCCTAGTGCTGGCCACGGGCCTGGGCGTATTGGCCCTTGGTGGCTGCAGCGAAGCCGACCCATGGTCACTGCTTGGCAAATACAAGTTCACCTCCGATGACGCAGAACCGCCGGCTTATGCCCTTTTCGATTCCGAGCGAAACTTCGTTCTGCTGGCCTGTTGGCAAACACCGGACGATTGGCACAAAGCCAGGCGCAGTAGCACGAAGGACGGCAAGATCCGCGGCATGAAGGTGGGGTACACCGTGCATCCTGACTCGAAGCACCTGACGATCACCGCTACGTACGAGATTCGGGAAAAGGGAACGCCCGTCGGGCGCATGTGGACGTACGAGATCGCCAGTTGGCGCGTGACCCCTGAGCCCGATTCTTTCTATATCCTGCTGCCTGGGCCACAAGTGAGACGGCTCCCTTTGCCGGAAGGCGAGGCTGCGGTCTACGAACGCGAGTTCCTTCCTTACTACCGTTCGTCGGACGGCCAAGAGCCCGGTCTCGCCGAAGCCATGCTTAAGCGCTATGCGGAGATTTCACCGGAACAGTCCAAAACCATTGAAGCCATTCTTGTAGAGGTGATGGCTCTGGCAAGAGAGTGAACGGCCGCCGCCGCGCCATCCGCATCGGCCCGGCTGGTTAGCCCAGAAGAGTCTTGAGCGCCTTTTGGAACGGGTCGCGGACGGTCTTGAGCCACTTGTCGGCCGCGCCGGCGCGCGCGGCGAGTTCCTCGAGGCCCAGGTTCCCCGGACCGCCCTGGAGGGTTTTGGATTTGAGGTTCTCGACGGGGTCGCGCGACGCCAGTTCATCGAGATGCGCCGCCACTTGGCGGTAGGCGTCGCGGAAGGGCATCCCTTCGCCCACGAGTTCCAGCGCGCGGTCCGTCGCGTAAATCTCCGGGATGAAACCCTTGCGCAGGTTCTCCTCGACGACCTCGAGGCGCTCGAACGTGATGGCCATAATGCGCAAACTGCCCAGCGTCGCCTCCACGCCGCGCATGAACGGGCCCTTCGTCTCCTGGAAGTCGCGGTTGTAGCCGGAGGGGAGCGCCCGGAGGATGCCGGCCACGGTCTGCTCGCGTGCCAGCACCGCCGCCGCCTTCGCCCGCACCAGTTCCAGGCCGCAGGGGTTCCGTTTTTGCGGCATCATGGAGGAGCCGGTGCAGAGTTCCTTCGGGATGCGGAAGTAGCCGAACTCCGGCATCGAGCCGATCATCAAATCCGTTGCCAGGCGCGCGAGGTCCAGCATGATTTGTGCGCAGGCGGCCAGGGTTGCCAGT
>DATLBA010000106.1:0-2954 GCA_035527275.1 Phycisphaerae bacterium | reverse complement strand
CACTCCCTGTGGTCCGGAAAACCAACCCGATATCATATCGGGTCGGGGGTGTTGCACTTCACGCTGGAACTCAGCAGCTTGAGTGCTCCAGCGCCGCCTCAGACATTTCAACTGGTATTAGGCAATTAGGCACCGACATCTGGTGCTCTATACTGCTGACGTACGAGGTCTTTAGCGGCTAGTCAGCTCGGGTTGTCCAGGCTACGTAGGCTCTTTAGTCGCGATCCCCGCCGCCCTCGCTGAGCCATGCATTAGCGGCGAAGATGCCTGCTCCGAGCACAAAGAAGTGCAGCAAAGGTTCGCGAACAAAACGCAATATTAACGCCCGGGCGTGTACCAGATCGGCGAGGTTACCGCGCGTTCCTGGACTTTCATTTTGGTGCCAGCCGCAGGTTCGCCGCCAAAACGATTCGCGTCGTAAGCGGTCCATCGCGGGGTCGGAATTTCGATGACACGCGCGTAATAGAAAGAACGCAGCTTTGCGTCGAAATCCGGGTCCGTCCACACCGTGATCAGTTCCGGGTCGCCTATCGTGTTGGTCCAGGTAGCGTTTGCAACGTCCACGGTATCACCCACCTGGGGCAGTTTCCCATCCGAATTTAGCCGGCGTTTGTCCGTGTCGCTCCAGACAACGTCGTAAACCCGCTCATGGACGCGGCCTTTCGCATCCAGCCAACCCTTGATGACCTGGATACGATCCAGGTTCGCGCCGATGGGGTCCTTCAATGCGGCAATCAGGAACGTCGGAGCCTTTCCCGCCGGCGCCCCGCTCAGGTCACCACCCATGGGCACGCCCTTGGCGTAGCCGACGTCCGCCGGCAAGCGGTCGTTTGCATCGGCAGGTGTAAAGTCCCAGCCACCAAAGAACCGCACGACCATGCGGGGGCCGGATGTCGAATAGGTTTCGCGGCGCTCCATGGCGTCAAAGATCGATTCGCGCGTGTTTTCCATTGCCCAAACGGCGGCGTAGCCGGCGGCTGCCACTTCCCATTCCATTTTCACGAGGCCGGTTACCGGATTCTTCAGGAACACTTTCGTAAGCCGCTCGGCGCTCGGCTCCATCGTCGTCACTTTGCCGAAGAAATTCTCTTCTTCGGCCGTCGCAAGCCCGGTATGGGCATCTGTCGAACCTATCATCCCGAATTTGAAAGGGTTAACGCCCATCTTGCTCTCAACCTGGAGGCCATTCATGAGCGCCTGCCGGGCGTACTCGAACTGGAGCATGTCCGGTGTCTTCGCCACACTGTTATCCAGATTGCCCTGATCCCAAATCTCGAAATCGGCGAACTCATCGTCGGGCGAGAGGAACGGGTGCGTCTCGCCGTCGCCCTTCATCTGTGTGACTTCATAGAGGTGCTCCCACTTGTTGCGCGCCTCGACATAGCTGCGGTCCATCGGCTTCCCTGTGAAGTATTCGATCAGCGGGAACATGCGGCCGTTGCTGAGGTTGCCGTTATGCGGGATGGCGAGCACGTCACCGCCGGTCTTGTCTTCGTATGCCTGCATCCAGTTCCAGAGATCGCGCTCGTTGGCACTGCCTGCCGGGGGATCGACCGTGAACGGTGCGACCTGGCTGGCGCGGCTGGCGCCATCGCGAAAGACGACGTTGCGGTGAATATTGAACGCCCCCTGTGCCGTCCATTCATAACCGATGAATGACGTGAACCGGCCGGGACTGTTGTATTCCTCCGCCGCATTAATCGCGGCCTGCCAGGCGTCGCGATACGCAGGCGTGCCAGGGGCGACTTGCAATGCCGGCGGGAACTTGCCCTGGCCAAAGGCGGCAATGATCTCAAACGCCGCCGCGCCGCCCTCGCCATTCTTGATCATTTCATGCCAACGGCGACCCGACGGATCCGCGAGTACCATGGGTGCGCCGCCAATCATCATCGGAAACAAGCCCATGTTGTCGGAGTGGTCGGCCACTACGAGGAAATCCAGGGGGCGGGAAAGCTTGAGCCGTTGACCGGTGTTGGACGCGACTTCGTCGCCGCGCGCGAACTGGTAGGCATCGCGCGGGCCAAGGCGTGCTCCAAAAGTACCGGCGTCGAACGAATACGCAGTGTGCAGATGGGTGTCGCCGAACAGTGGCCGCGTCGGAAAGTTGCGACCAGCGTAGGGGGAGTACAGAGGCTGTTGCCCGTGCACCTTCGCCAGACCGCTGTCGTCATCGGGCGCACCGGCGTCGAACTGCGCATGGACGCACGGCGATATTGCAAACGCAACGACTGACAGCAAGGAAATCCGTAACGATCGCGTGAAATTTTTGGACATGATCACTTCATCCCATCGGGCCCTATGGCGTGCAAGAACATATAGCCCGACATTCCCCAGATGAACCCCGATTTCTGGCGGCCCCGCAATGAGTTCCATGATTTCCTTTTGAAGCCTATCCACATCACCCGCTTCCCGACCAGGACGAAACTGAAAACGGGCGGAGCGGGAGAAGGCTAACGGCGGAACATCCCGGTTAAAAGCCTCGGCGGCGTGCTCGTTGTGGGCGCGATGCCGCGGCCGGGCCGAGAGCTTGCGGAAGCCCATTTAGACTGCGAGGGCTGCAAGAATGCGGTGTGCATCAAGAGCAGGGCTGACACCCTCGCCAACCTGCCTACCCGGGCAAGGTGGTTCCCGAAAGGGGATGCGGCCACTCGGCAACGAAACGGGTCGCTCGAACGTCAGCCCTCCTCGGTCTAACCGAAGGAGGGTTTTTCAATGTCTGCAATCCGCACCGAAACAGTTGGCCTATTCACTCCCGATGAGGATGCCATCCTTGCGAGGTGGTTCAGCGTAGAGCCGCCCGAAAGCGCGAAAGGCATTAACGTAACGGAGGCGATCAAACGGCTGGGGTTTGATGAAGAACCAGGGGGGCACTACAGTCTTTTGGCTGCTGCCGTCGCTTTTGTCGTGCTTGAACGGGTCGAGGAGGACCTGCCTCAGTGGGCTGGCGGGGGCGA
>DATLBA010000105.1:0-16490 GCA_035527275.1 Phycisphaerae bacterium | reverse complement strand
GCTATACTGTTGGTGAGCAGGATTATAGGAAAAGGAGAGGTTTCAAGCGAATCGGCCAGGGATAGACGGCAGAGGGACTTATAGGCCGGTTCGGACGCGCGGAGAGAGGACTGCGCGGAAAAACTGAATACGTCTTCACGTACCAACGAGAAGGCGGCTCCGGAGGGAAATGACTCTCTGGGGCTGCCTTTTACTTTTGCGTTGGGAAGGGGGGTAGAGCAAAAGGTGGCGGAAGCCGGGTATCGGTGGAAAGGGTAGCGGCATGAAAAAACTCATCCGTCGATTTATGGCGGGGGTAACGGCCTGCGTGGTGTTATTCGGGATCGTAGCGTGTTCGGCACAAGCCGCGTTACCGTCCGGCGACTCGCTGGGGGTTGGCTCTTTGTTCGGCCCGCCCGTGACAGTGCCCGAACCGGCGACGATTGCTTTTCTGGGGATGGGCCTGGTGGGAGTCCTCCTGGTCCGGCGTCGTCGGAAGTAGCGGATCATCGGAATTAACTGCGGGAGATAGACCAAAATGGGCGACCGCGAGGCCGCCCGTTTTGTTGGCACTGGCTCCGGAGGGCCGCTTGACCCGACGCCGGGCCGCCGGTACGATAGCCCGCCATGAAAAAACCGCGTCAAAAGCCCGCCGTTCAAGTGACCATCCGCCAGGCCTGTATGGAGGACGTGGAAGCCATCCACGCCCTGGTGACCGATTTTGCCCGGCGCGAGACGATGCTCCCGCGCAGCCGCGCCGAACTTTATGAACGCTTGCGCGACTACGAGGTGGCCGAGGCCGACAGCCAGGTCGTCGGATGCGCAGCGCTGGCCATCGCCTGGGAGAATCTGGGCGAGATCCGCAGCCTGGCGGTCGTCGAGGCGTTTCAGGGCAGGGGCGTCGGCCGGCGGTTGGTTGAGTCGTGCCTTGCCGAAGCGCGGCGACTGGGCATCCGCAAGGTCTTCGCGCTGACGAGCATGCCGGCGTTCTTCGAGCATCTGGGCTTCGAGCGGGTGGACAAGGAGACGCTGCCGCACAAGGTCTGGGCTGACTGCGTCAAGTGCCCGAAGTTCCCAGACTGCGACGAAGAGGCCGTCGCAATCGACGTGGAAGCCTCCGCCGCCTAGCGGCCAAGAAGATGTTTCAAAACCCGGCATGATTGCTGCGGGCGCTGATTCCGAAGCAGATTCAGCGTGGCGGCCAACCCATCCGTCCCCTGTCAGATGGGGTCTTCGACCGCGCCACCGGCACGATCCTTTACCGGCTGGCACGCGGCCCGCCTGAGCCGGGCTCAACCAACTATCCCGACGCGACCTCCACTGGCTGAGGAGCTTTCAAAATGGGTGATCTCGAATCAAATTTGGGGTTGACAACAGGCCGCAAGTGATCTCAGATCAGGCGCTCGGATCAAACTTGATCCATGTATGTTCGGAACGCCCATGGCAAAAGACGAGGCCCCAGCCGCCGAATCGCTTCCGAAACCCTACTTCCAGTCTCCCGACGGCCGATTCCGCCTCTACCAGGCCGACTGCCTCGACCTGATGCCCCGGATGCCCGAAGAATCCTTCGACCTCATCTTCGCCGACCCGCCCTACTTCCTCTCGAACGACGGCATCACCTGCCACGCCGGCAAAATGGTCTCGGTCAACAAAGGCAAGTGGGACAAGTCGCGCGGCCCCGAAGCCAACCACGAGTTCAACCTCGCCTGGCTGGCCGCCTGCCGCCGACTCCTCAAACCGAAGGCCACCATCTGGGTCAGCGGCACCAGCCACATCATCCACTCCATCGGCTACGCCATGCAGTGCCTCGGCTTCAAGATTCTGAACGACGTCACCTGGGAGAAAACCAATCCGCCGCCCAACCTCAGTTGCCGCTACTTCACACACGCCACCGAGACCGTCCTCTGGGCCGCGCGCGACAAAAAGAGCAAACACACCTTCAACTATGCGCTGATGAAACGGCTGAATCGCGGCAAACAGATGAAAAGCGTGTGGCACATCGGCGCGCCGAGAAAAGAGGAGAAGGTCTTCGGCAAACACCCAACCCAAAAACCGCTCGCGCTGCTGGAGCGCATCGTCCTGGCCTCGACGGAAGAAAACGCCCTCGTCCTCGACCCGTTCAGCGGCTCCGCCACCACCGGAATCGCCGCCTACCGACTCAAGAGGCGATTTGTAGGCATCGAGACGGACGAGGCTTTCAACGAGATTGCCGTCAAACGGTTCAACAAATTAGCCCAGCAATCAACCCTCTCGGGAATCTAGCAATGGCCATACTGGGACCATACCGCCAAGTATTGGGATTGTCGGACGCAGGCGATATAACCCGTGTGTTTCTGGAGACCCTCATCCCGACAAACAAAACTTACGATTTTTTCGTGAACTGGGAAAAAGTCCGAGACCACGTGGAAGCCTTAAAATTTGAGATCTCGGTCCTCAACGCCGTCTGCGGTTCCCGCGATGTGGAAAGTGACCTTCGCCATGCGATCCGCAGGCATCCGGAAGTAGTCGAGGCCTTTCCGATAATCTTGGCTGTAAGGAACTCGCGCATCTCGGTTCTCGATCCGGAAGTCGAGCCATTCCCTACAGTCCGCGAACTCGACTTTTCCGCTCGGTCCGACCTTGAGCCAACTGAAATCGAAGAAATCCTCAACTTTTGCCGGCGCACTGGAATCACCGCACTATTCGCCTCGCTCAGATTGACCAATCTGCGGGACTATCTGCTGGGCGTCGAGGTCGGTATGGACACGAACGCAAGAAAGAACCGCAGCGGAACCTGGATGGAAAACCAAGTCGAGGGGCATATTGCTGCGGCCCTTGAAAATCTCCCCGGCTCCCGAATGATCCACCAAAAGACGTTTGGCGGGCTGGCGAAGCAAGGAATCCAGATTCCCTCACAACTTCGCAATCGCCAGTTTGACTTGGCATTCCTCCGCGGAAGAACCCGAATCAATATCGAAGTCAATTATTACGGCGGGGGCGGGTCGAAGCCGCAAGAGATCATCGATTCCTACATCAATCGGCAAGACGTGCTCCGAAAAGCGGATTGGCGCTTCATCCTTATAACGGACGGCTTCGGGTGGAAAGCCGGTCAGAACCAACTACGAAGAGGAGTGGAGGAATTTGACTTTATCATGAACCTGCACTTCGTTCGCGCCGGGCTTCTGGTCCACGCGATACAACAGTGCGCCCGCCAAGACTAGGGCGCTATCAAACAGGCTGGCACCCCGAAACGACCTCAACAATCTGTTGCGCAATCGAATCGAAAGCCTCATACGTCCCGGACAGGTCAAACAGCGCAACTACTTCCGTGGTGCTCAAGCCCCCGTGTTCTTCCATCCCCCGAAGCCAGTAATGGTAGTGGTTGTCCCAGGGGTCGAAGTCCGGCTCGCCCACGGCCTCATCGTAATCGATTTTCAACACCTCGCAAACCGTGCCGGGGGGAAGGTCAAAGATGGGGTCGAGCCAGGGGATTCGCGATTCGGCGCGGTAAATCAGCCTGTCCCCGACTGCCACAGGCGGCCCGAACTGCGCCTCCGCAATCCGCACCAAATAATACGTTTGCTCAACCCGTCCCATCGCAGTATTTGATCCTATGCGATCCGCTATGTCAACCAACAAATATAGTGCCCCAGCCAGCCTCGGCAGATAAAAAATCCTTGCAGCCCTAGCCCCGTGTGATATACTCTCTTCTTTGCGGCATCTGTTTGGTCTCTAATCTATGGCTGCCTAGAGACTGTGCTTAACCCTACTCAAGGAGGCTAAAATGTCAAAAGCCCAACGTCAACCCATCACAATGCGAGTTCGAATAGGGGATGCAGAAATCGAAGTCACCGGACCGCGAGCTTTCGTCGAAAAGAAAATAACAGACTTTATCAAGCAAACCTCTACCGCCGTCCAACCACCTTATCAGACACCTGCTCAACCCACGGCCCCAGCCGCAAAGACCGCAAAGACCCTGTCACCGGCCCAATTCTTCAACAAGTGCAATCCAAGGTCTGATGTAGACCGCGCTCTTCTAGCCGGATATTTCCTAGAGAAAATGCGAAACCAAGAAAACTTCACCGCTGCGGAAGTCCGCGACTTGATAAAGAGCGCCAAGCGCCAGCCTCCGACGAACCCAAGCGATACGATTAACAAAAACATCAAGAAAGGCTTAATAATGGCGGGCGGGGATCGTGAAAACAAAATGGCCTTTGTCTTAACATCTGATGGGGAGACGGCGGTTGAAGAAATGCTCAGTCAGCAATGAGGAAAACGGTGATTGCGTCCAGCCTCGAAGCGTTCAAATCAGAGCTTCTTGCACTGAGCGATCTGGTTAACGCCCTTCCTAAGAAAACCCTTCGCAATGAAAACTTGCGCGAGCGATTTAGGAACCTCTTCCGTTCCTGGGCATCCGTGGTCGAACCAGAGGTTAAAACCTATCTGTCAACAAGACGGGAACTTCTAAAGCTAAGAGCAGAAGTAGAAGTCCTCGCACGTTTGGCCTCAAAATACAAGCCTGTCTCCGAATATAAAAAGCGACTTAGACGAGCTATCCAACTCTCAGATAGATTGGTCATGTATCTTCCGCCCAGCACCACTCAGCGAGTTGCCCCCCCTACCCGTTATATGGACGAACTATTTATTCCGGGCATACCCGATCTTCCCATCTCGCTGGTTCCAAACGCCCTTATTGGTTGGCGCAGCCGATTCGAGAGATTTTTGCGCGACCACCCGTTTGATAAATCCGTATTCATCATGATCCGCTATCGAAAACGAAACAGTTCAATCATCAAGTCTATCAAAACTGCTTTCAAAGCAGCGGAACTTACTGGGATACTGGCGTCCGAGCACAAGCTAACCGACGATCTTTACAATCCCGTTGCCTGCCTTCTCTGCTGTTCGCGAGGCATCGCGGTCTTCGACCGGCCAGAAAAACACGAGAAATTCAATCCCAACATCGCTTATGAACTCGGAATGCTTCACCTGCTTGGAAGACCTTCCCTCATTCTAAAACACGGCTCATTGCAAACGCTTCAAACTGACATATTGATGAAGGTCTATGCTGACTTTTCAAAAGCATCTCAAATCCCGACGATAATCAAGCAATGGGCCGAACAAACCGAGTAAGAGGGGCCGCGCGGCCGAGGCAACGTTGTGGCTCGCTTACTGCCACGAAAAGCAGGACCGCATCGGCCGCGCCAAAGCCGCTTCGCGGCAACGGCTGTTCGACGTTGGCCGTGCAGATCGAAAACTTGTCCTGCTTGCTCTGAGCAACGCCGAAGGGAGCGAAGTCGAGGGATCAAAAATTTCCCCTCTCCCTTCCCCCACATATTGGGCTTTGGCGCCCGATGCCCCACTATGTTGGGGCGGCCTCCTGCGGCCAAAAATTTTTCCCCTTGACCCCCGGATTTTTCTTGACGTATCATCCTTAAAAAAGGATTTTGACAGAATGTCAAAACCACTCAAGGCCGTTCAACGCCCATTTGTGGCTGTAGCCGGAAGCGGCCCGGACGGACGCCGCACGCGAGGCTGACCATGCTTGACCCGACACAGCGCGGCTCCAGGTTCCGCACGCGAAAGTATCTCGCCGTCCTGGCCGACATCGACAAGCGCCACGACGTCACCGGCGCCCTGGCCGCCATCCACCCCGAGGACCCGCACGAGGTTCTCGCCCGAATGGACCTTCCGCAGCGGCTCTACCGGACCAGCGAGATCGCCGCCTACTTCGGCCTCACGCGCCAGACCATCCATAACTATACGACGATGGGCCTCATCACCGAACACGCGCGAACCCAGGGCGACCATCGCCTCTACGACGAAACCGTCTTTGCCACGCTCGACCGCATCCAGCGGCTCAAAGCGAGGCACCGGCTCCAGGACATTCGCCGCGTCCTCGAAACCGAAGAGCGCAAGCGCGCGACGGCGTTTGCGCCGACCGGCGAGGCAGACCGCCGCACGGACACAGGATAGGGAGCCCAACGCCCACGGGCGGCGCCCCGTGGAAACCGAAAGCGACGGCAAAGCCCGGACATCGCCGCCCAACGAGGAACCCATCCGGGCCGAGCCGAAAAACGTCGGACAGTCTCTGGCAAGGCGACCCACAGCATGAGACACGCAAAGCCCACGGCCGGCGCGCCTGCGATCCTTCGCCCATTCGCGTCCGGCGCCGAGGCGCCGACCGTCTTGCGCCCCGCGCGGCACAGGACACCCGCCCTGCCCTGCATAAGCGGCGCGGCCCGTGGACACGCTGCCGCCTCAACGCCCGAAACTTCGCCGGCCCTCGGGGCGGCTGCGCCGCCGGAACGCACGAGCGCGAATCGCGCGGCCCCGCCGACCTGTCCGACCGGCGCGCCGTCGCTTGCTGCGCCCGGCAAGTCCGCGCCGGTTGCCGCCGGCGGCGTTCAGTGGCGACACGGAGCGCCGAGTCAGCGGCAACTTAGCAGCCCCATCAAGCGGATTCTGCGGGACATCCGGCCGCGGGCCCGCGTGCTGGCGCTCGTCAGCGGCAAAGGCGGCGTCGGCAAGACCAACCTTGCCGTCAACCTTGCCATCGGTCTGGCCGCGGCGGGTCAGCGTGTCCTTCTGGTGGATGCCGACCTGGGCCTGGCGAACGTGGACCTCCTTCTCGGTCAGCGACCGCGCGGCGACCTCGGCCACGTCCTTGCCGGACGCCTGCCGCTTGAGGAAATCGTCCAGGAAGGCGTCGCCGGCATCCGCTGGATCCCCGGCGCTTCGCATATTGAAGGCATCGCCTGCCGCGGCGACGCTCGCCGCGAAGCCTTCCTTGAGAATCTCTCGGCGCTCGAGACGCGGCACGACTTCGTCCTCTTCGACGGGCCGGCGGGCCTGGGACCGGGGGTGCTAAACGTGGCACGGCAGGCGGACGAGTTGATTCTGGTCACTACGCCGGAGCCGCCCGCCATGATGGACGCCTATGCGACGCTCAAAGCCGCTGCCGCCACTGGCGCCGAATCGCTCGGCCAGGTGCGGCTCATCGTGAACATGGTGACCCATCGCCGCGACGCCGAACGCGTTCACAAGCGCCTGAGCGACGCCGCGGGGCGCTTTCTACGGATTCCTGTCGAACTCCTCGGATATGTCTTTTGCGACGGGCACGTCGGCCGCGCCGTCCAGAAGCAGGAACCCCTCGTTCTGGCCTATCCGCATTCGCAGGCGGCGTGGTGCGTGCGGCGGCTGGTAGAGGCGCTTCTGGAAAGTTCTCAGGTCCGACCGAGGGCCCGATTTGGTTTCTTCAGGCGGCTGGCGGACCTTTTTCTGACCGGATAGAGGAGATTTTTGCCGATAACACGGGTTGCGGGTCGTTCCTCCGCGGTGCCCGGGGATCCCCATCCGAGGGCGTTCGCCCGATTCGAGGGTCCCCGATGGACATCGGGGCCGGCCCGCCCGCGTGGGGAAGTCGTAAGGAAAGGGGCAAATCATGTCACGCGCGTCCGACGGCGTCCGAACCTGGCAGCTAGGCGTCCGCATGAGCGAGGAGGAGGTCGCAGCCACCTGGCAGGAATATCGCCGCACCCGATCCGATACCCTCCGAAACACCCTCATGGAACATTATCTCCCCCTTGTGAAGTACAACAGCGAACGCCTGGCCGCCAGGTTGCCCGACGAGGTCCAACTCGACGACCTTATCTCGGCGGGGTGCGACGGCTTGCGCGACGCCATCGAGATGTTCGACCTGGATCGCGGCGTCAAGTTCGAGACCTACTGTGCTGCGCGCATCCGCGGGGCGATTCTCGATGCTCTCCGGACCGCCGACTGGGTCCCGCGTCTGGTGCGGCACCGGGCCAGCCAACTCGCCCAGAGCCGCCACAAACTCGAAGGCAAATTCGGCCGCAAACCCACCAACCACGAATTGGCCGACTTCATGGGCCTCTCGGAGAAAGAATGCGAAAAACTGGTCCGCGAGGCCAACGCCGTCGGCATGTTCAGCATCGACCGCCATTTTCAGGAGTCCGACTCCGGCCGCGACACCCGCGAAAGCGACCTTCTGGCCAACACAAGGGCCGAAAACCCTCTCCGACAACTCCAGGAAGAGGACCTCAAGTGCCTCATCACCAAAGGCCTCTCGAAGAACGAGCGCCTCATCCTCATCCTCTACTACTACCAGGAAATGACCATGAAGGAGATCGGGGCCACCCTGCGGCTCTCCGAGTCCCGCGTCAGCCAGATGCACACCGACATTATCAAGCGCCTTCAAGCCATTCTGAGCGGCCGGGAAGATGATTTTCTCGCCACGACGGCGTAACCACAGACCGGTGACGCAGTTTTGTGTGGTCACATATCGGCGGCAAGCCATATATCCGCGGGCAATTTTGGGTGGAATTTGGCCCGATTTGGCCGATTCTGGAGGCCGAATCGAGCCTGGCGCTGGCGCCAAGGGGGTTCGGGGCCCGAGATGTTAAGATGGGCAAGGCGCTTTCGAGCGCTTTTTTCGACTTTTTTTGAGTTTTTGGTCGGAATTTACCCCCAATTGGCGCTTTTTGACCCCCTTTTTATCCCCTACGCATGCCGATGCGATGATGCGTCCGCAGGCGTGCTTCCGCCCTTTCCATTGGCCCTGCTCCATGCGTCCGTCGGCCCCAGACTGCCAAAATGGCAGGGGGAAACGGGGGAGGGAGAACGTGGAATGCGGCCCGCCTTCGCCAAGGTTTACCCGCCGGTGGCGGGCTACTCCGGAGCTACGGCGGGTCTCCGCTGCGCTCCGGCGCGGCGGGGGGAAAAGCAGGATGGGTGTCGCCGAAAATCGGAAAACCGAAATCAGTATTGTATCCCCCGAATTCCCTTCGGTTGCCACTGCTAGGCCCCACCATGCCACCCAGTAAGGATGGCAATGAGATTGACGAGGGAAGCCGTCGCCTCGGCGCACAGCGCCGCCCCTCTGGTTGTAGCTGTTCTCTGGTGCTGGAGGTCGTTGGCCAGACTGAGTGCAGCACGTGTATGGCGACGTACGGCTTCGTTTGATTTCCCCTTTAGTTCCGTCGCAATATATGCCTCGAGCATGCGTGCTGCGTCAGTAGAGCTCGGCTGAACCCCATCTATCGGCCTGTGCACTTCGGGGTCATAGACTGCCTGAGCAAGTGATATGAGAATCTCACGACAAAGCAGGCCTACCGCCTGACACTGGTCTTCTGTACGCGCTTTCCGGAGGCGCGCTCGCAGATCACGCAAGGTGCGGTCGACGCGACTCCACCCAGACGCAGGCTCTTCTGCCTGCGTACTCACATGTGCAGATTCCGAACCGGAGTATCGAGGATCCAAAGCGGACTCGATCCGCTTCATCGCGAGCTTGGCCCGATACTCCGTGTCGAACACAAGGCGGATATCGAACCCTTCTACCACTATTCCTTCCGGATCCTCCACAAGCATCGAGATCGCGGGATCCGGAATATGGTCCATTGCGAGCGCAATCGCAATGTCCCCCGCCACGTCAACACTTCCTCCGGCTACAGCGTCGATGTCCACAGGATGGGTGGGCTCGTATGAAACTCCTCGGATTCTGGCGAAAGGCCAAGACAGCACGAGATCATCGGATTCGAAACGCACCTCGTCCTTGCAAACAAAGATCCGCCCGGAGATCAGAGTATCCTGCGTTCGCGGATCGCCCCAGCAATAGAGGCAATGGTCCTTATACTCACCTTTGGACACTCGCTTGACCTCTCCCATCTAACAATGTCTAGGCCGAGCCGCCTAGCACCCCAAATCAGGCTTGGAGTGCCGTATAAGACGCCCGCGAATACGGGGGCGGGGCCGGCCTAAGTCCAATGCCGGTGCGACTGCAGCCAGGTGCGGATAGACAAGGAGTATCTCTAACGCCGAGGGCCACCAATGGTGCGGCCATGCATCGCGCGTCTGGCTCTTTGATTTTCAATCTATCTGCAGCTGGAATTCCTACAAAGTGAGTTTTCCACCCCTGGCGATGAAGGCGCCCAGAAGCCCGAAGCCGAGGTTGATCGCGGTCCCGATCATGTAGATGCCCGAGCCGGCAATGTGCCTGGGGTCTTCTTCCTTGGCCTTAAACCGCATGATGGCCTTGAATGCCAGCCAAACTGCAATGCCTTCTGGTCTTGCTATTGCCGCTGTTGTATAGATGGCTCGCTCGGCGAAGCCGTGCCAGAAGGAGACAGCCGGTGGGGGCCGTATCGGCTCTTTGAGGTCACTGGTGCCCCGATCCTTCAGATACTTGATTGCGATCCTCCACAGTGCGTTGACCGCCCTGCTGGCAGCGAAGTGGCCAATGAGGCAGGCCACAATGTACCCGGCTGCGGTAAGGAGCCACTGAAGCCAGTGTGCCACCGCCATCTGTCGAACCCACTCGGTTGCCTCGACCATCTCCGTCTCCTTTCGCTTCTACCAACTACGGTCTTGCCGGTTTTGGCATGAAGAGTACTTTTGACCAGCGTTCGGCCTAAGTCCAATGCCGGCACGACTGCGGCCAGGTGAGAATCGACAAGGAATACGCCTAACGCCGGTTTCATAACCTCAAAAAGTGGCGTTTTTGACCCCGCCAGGGCCGATTTTGGCCAGTTATGAAACCAGTTCTAACGGCGCGCCTCACTTCTTGGCGCGGCTACGCGCCAATAAAGTGCAGGCGCTGGTTGGCTGTCTGTTCATGTCCGGTTATTTCACCACACCCACAGCGAACACCACAACCCAAAACAAGCTGAATGCACAGTATATTGCCCGGAGAGCCCACTTCGCCGGCCCGTACTTGTAGTGGGGCATTCCTGGCATTTGGGACAAGCCCTGATACCCGAGGGAGTGTTCAAGTTGCGCGGCGCGTTTGAAGAAACGCCCCGACATGTACGCGTGGCTCTCCGCTGCAATCCACAGACAGAATGCCACAAACGCGACTCCGAGTTTCCCGAATGTCAGGAGTGGTTCGCTTGGCGGATGCTCGCCATAGAAAAACACAATGCAGGCAGTCATGGCAGCCAGGAAAACGGATATCTGGCCAAATTGGATTATCGTACAGTGCTTATTGTAGTCGATGCACCTGTCATACTCTTCTCGTGCGAACTCCCTTTTCTGGCCATGGGTTCCAGTTGCTTCGGGAGTTTGACATGGGCTTTGAGGTTGTTGCTCCATTTTTCTCTCTCTTTGTCTCGGCAGCCAACAATGATTAGATGGACCCGCACAAGATGCGCAAACTTGGCTTCCTGCCCGTATAACACACCGTTGATCAATCTCCGGCGGAGATTCGGTCGCCCTGCGATCGGCCGCTCTCGGCGTGTCATGTGCTTGCCGCAATGGACGTGTCCCCCGACGGCGCCAATTCGGCCAAGGCCTTTTTCACCCTCACCCCTTCCCTCTCCCATCCAGGGAGAGGGGTTATGAAACAACCTCTAAGCCTTATGGGGCGGACGGAAGTATAGCCGACGAATTCAGCCTTTGCCAATACATTTTGGTTCCACTGTTGCGTCAGGTGTGACCACGGATGATGGCAGGCTTGCTGAGGCCCATTTTATGGGCCTTTGCCCGCCATAGTCGCCGACGCGCCAAAGCCGCTATGGCGACGGCGCGGACTATCGCCCGCAGGCAGGTTCGCCGCACTCCAAAGCCGCTTCGCGGCACAGCCACTTTTTTACAGCCCAGGGCCGCATCCTTTCGGGATTGCCTCTAAACGCGGCGCCGCCGTTGGGCGTTTTGCCTGGCACATCTCGCGCTCGCCTTTATACTATCGGCCTTCCTGGAACCAAGCTCATGGGGAGCGGCGCCGCCCCCGGCCGTCATCCGAGGGAGGAGCGGTTCGTATGAACGTTTTCGTCACAGGAGGGGCCGGCTACATCGGCAGCCACGTCGTCCGACTGCTCCTGGAAGCAGGCCATCGCGTCCGCGTGTTCGACAACCTGTCCGAAGGCCACGCCGCCGCCGTGCCGGAAGAGGTGCTGGTGCGCGGCGACCTGGTGGACGAGTCGCATCTGGTGGAAGCGCTGGGGGGCGGGTTCGACTGCGTCATGCACTTTGCCGCCCACTGCTGCGTCGGCGAGAGCATGGAGAACCCCGAAAAGTATTACCTGAACAACGTCGTCGCGGGTCTGAGGCTTCTTTCGGCGATGCGAAGGGCCGAGGTCCGGCGTATCGTCTTCTCCTCGACGGCGGCCACCTACGGCGTGCCGCAGACCATTCCCATCCCGGAGGACCACCCGACGCAGCCGATTAACGCCTACGGCCAGACGAAGTTGGATTTCGAGCACGCGCTGCGCTACTACGCGGGCGCCTACGGCCTGGGCTACGTGAGCCTGCGGTATTTCAACGCCGCCGGCGCGGCACCCGACGCCCGGATAGGCGAGGACCACGACCCCGAGACGCACCTCATCCCCGTTGTGCTTCAGGCGGCGCTCGGCCGGCGCGACGCCGTTCAGATCTTCGGCACGGATTATCCGACGCGCGACGGCACGTGCGTCCGCGATTACATCCACGTTTATGACCTCGCCCAGGCACACATCCTAGCGATGGAAGCGATTGAGCCGGGCAAGGGTCGCGCCTACAACCTTGGCAACGGGAGCGGCTACACGGTGCGCGAGGTCATCAAGGTGGCGCGGAAGGTGACGGGCCGCGAGATCCGGGTCAAAGAATCGCCCCGCCGCCCGGGCGACCCGCCGGAACTGGTCGCATCGAGCGAAAAAATCAGCCGCGAACTCGGCTGGAACCCTGAGTTTCCCGACCTCGAGACCATCATCGAAACCGCCTGGCGCTGGCATAAGACCCGTCCCGACGGTTACGGCGATTCAAAGGAATCGTAGCGGCCACGGCCCACCCCGCAGCGCCCCGCGCGTGGCGACACGGCGGCTAATTCGCTTCGGCGAGACGGGGGAGAAGTCGCATCAGCAGAGGCCGCGCGGCCGCGGTGTCGCCGATGGCCCCGGCGAGGTAGCGGCCCTCGTGCGCCACAAAGATGTGGCCGACGTATTCCTGTTCGCAGGCAAAGACGTGCGGCAACTCTTCACCACCCATCGGTTGCGCTTCCACCGACGCCTTCCACTTCGTGAAAACGGACCCGGCCTGCTCGGCGCCGCCCGCGTCCATGACGAACAGACGCACCCGCTTACCGCCGGTCTCGTAGGTCGCCTCGCGGACGCCGTTCAGAAACGCTTTGCCGAGGAAACCTTTCGTCGTGTAGGCGACCGTGTGCGGCAGAATGCCTTCGGAGGGCAGGGGGGTGGCCAGTTCCGCGTCCGAGTCCCGGCGCGCCGCGGAACGTCCCGCCGGGGGGACGGCCCGCGCCACCGTCTCCGCCAGCGACCGGACGAAAGCCTTCTGCCTTTGGACGTCGCGGCGGGGGACGATTTTCGCGTAGTATCGGCCCGCGCGCATCTCGATCCCGATGCCGGTGTCATGAGCCTCATCGCCGAGGTCGAGATACGCCGTATCGCCGTAGCGCGAGTCGCAGAGGATGTCGAGCGCCCCCTCGGCGGAGCCCATATCGTAAAGGTCGAGTTCGACGTAGGCGTCACCCTCGGCGTCGGCCGCGCGCCACTCGGAGTGAGCCAGCCGCTCGAACCCCGAGTCGGTGAAATACGGGGCCATGCCGTCGATATATTCGAAGAGATTGTCCGAGGTGAACCAGGCGGTTTCGCCGAGGGGCACGTGGCCGGCGTCCTCAACGGCGCGGAGGATTTGAACCATCGCCTGGCGCTCGGCGTCGCCGGCTGGCGTGGGCGCTTCCGACTCGCCACAACCGCCGAGCACCAAAGCGGCCAGTGTGGCCACGGACAAGAGGGTTCGCATCGTTGCCTACCTCGGTCGCCTGCGGCTCCGGCGGCCGCGCTTACGTGTGCTAAAGTGCGGTTGGACCGCGACGTCCCACCGCGCCCGATGAGTCTCGAGTGGCTCAGGCCAGGGCCGCGTGGGCCTCCCGCACGAGCGCCCGGACGGCCAGGTTCTGGGGGCAGACCGCCTCGCACCGTCCGCAGTCGGCGCACGCCGTCGCCTGCGCCCCCAGCGGGATCTCGGCATACTGAGTCCGCGCTTCATCCATCCAGCCCAACTGCCGGGCATAGTATTGATAGGTCCGAAGCGTGTCCTGGATGGCGACGCCCTGCGGGCAGGCGTCGCACGCGCCGCAGAGGGTGCACTGGCCGGCGCAGGCGCTGGGGTGCAACCGGGCCGACGTCGTGTCGCTCTTCAGCGCCACTCGCAGATAATCCTTCAACTGCTCCATGCTGGTTATGGTGCGGAGGATGGCGTCCACGCCGTCGTCGAGGAACGTTTTCCAGACGGCGACGGCGTCCTCGCCCTTCGGCATTCCGCCCAGGCTCTTCATCGTCAGGACGCCGATGTCCTTTTTCTTCGAATCCCCAAGGAGCGGTTTCAACTGGGGGCGCGACGACGTGTTGTAGGTCGGCTGAAAAAGGTCGAACCAGCCGGCTTGGACACCGTTTTTCCAGACGGCCTTGAGGTTCGAATGGAACGTCAGACCCATGTGCCGCGCCTTGCCCGCCTTCCTGAGGGCCTCAAACTGTCGCGGCCGGTCCTCGTTCAGGACCGATTCAGGGCTGTCGATCGGAACCATCAACAGGTCGATGTAGTCGGTGCCCAGGATCTTGAGTTCCCCGTCGATATTGCCGGGCCCGGCCTTCAGGGCGAGAAAAATTCGCTCCCGGTTGCCGGGCGTCTTCAGCCATTGGCCAATGGCCCGGATGGATTTTCCACCGGTGTAGCCGGCGTTTGTGTGAACGAGATTGACGCCGCTGTCGATGGCGGCGTCGAACACGTTCAGGCTGTCGGGCGAAAGTTGAATGGCGCCGAACGTCAGGGCGCTGACCATGAAGTTCGTCCGCCCCAGCCGCCGGTACAGGATGTCGGGCTGCTCGTTGCGGGTTTCGGTTTCAGGGGCCGGCTGGCCTTCGGCCTTGCCGGCCCTTGCCTTTGCGGCCCATCCGGCGGCGGCCAGACCCGCGCCGAGCGCAGCCGCCTGCCGCAGAAAGTCGCGGCGTCCCAGGGACGCATCCCCCGCGTCCGGTTTCCTTTTCGCTTTCATAACCATCTCCTTTTTCTCGAGGCGCCCCCTCGCGAAAGAGGCTCGCGACGCTCTCCCCACCCCGACCCTCGTCAGTCTATCCGTCGGTTCCGGCGAGGTCAAACGGTTTGCGCACGAATCGGTCTTCTTTGTGCCACCGTGTGGCAAAGGGCGCCAAGAAGGCTGCCTGAGCGTCGAAGCGGCCGGGGGTTGGCCACTTTTTCCAGCGGGGTCCCGGAGCCCCGAGGCGGCGTCCTTGTCTTGCGTCGCCGCCCATCCCAACGGATAATCAGTGAACCGATTGCAGGGAAGGGGGCCGCGATGAAAAGGCTAAGGACGCTCGGTGTCGTTGGATTGCTTATCGCAGCGGCGGTGCATGCTCAGGCGGCGGAGGATTGGCTGAGCGCCCGGGTCCTGGCCGACCGCGAGGCACTCGTGCGCGGCGAGGCGTTCCGCCTGGCTGTCATTCTGGACATCGCGCCGGGCTACCATATCAACGCCAACCCGCCGTCGGCCGATCGTTTGGTGCCCACCGAGGTCAAACCCCAGGACCATCCTGCGATTGAGTGGGCCGAAGTCCGATACCCGAAAGGCAAACCGTTGGCCGCCGAATGGGCGGCGGGCGGAAGCGTTTCCGTTTATAGCGGCCGCGCAATCATCATCGTCGAAGGCCAAGTCGCCGATGGGGCACCGCCGGGCGAAACGGTCGTCCGGCTGACCCTGAAGTATCAAGGCTGCGACGAGAACACCTGCTTTCGCCCCGCCTCCCGCCGGATTGAAACCCCTGTGCCGATTGTTGAAAAAGGAACCGCGTCCGCGCCGGCGAATCAGGAGGTTTTCGCCGAGGCCGAGCAAGCGCCGCCCGCTGCAGGCGCCGGGGCGCTCGAGTTCGAAGGCGAAACCGACCTCGCCTCACGTTATGAAGAAAGCCTGCCGCTCTACCTGGGGCTGCTGTTCCTCTTCGGCCTGGCGTTGAACCTCACGCCCTGCGTGTTCCCCTTGATTCCGGTCACGATGAACGTCTTCGCCCAGCAGGGCGAGAGCCGGCCGGCGAAGGTGCTGCCGCTCGCCCTCCTATATGTCCTCGGCCTGGCGGCGACGTTCACCGTCGTGGGGGTGCTGGCGGCACTGGCGGGTCGGAGCGTGGGCCTCGTCCTTCGCGAACCGGTCGGCGTCCTGACCGTCGTGGCCGCGCTGGCGGTCCTGATGGCCGGCACGTATGGAGCGTTCGAGATCCGCCTCCCGTCGGGCGTCGCAGGCAAACTCGGCGGACGGCGAGGCGCCCTCGGCGCTGCCTTCATGGGAATGGTCATGGGCGCGATTGCCGCCCCGTGTGTCGGGCCGTTCCTCCTGGCGCTCATCACGTTTATCGCCACCACCGGTTCGGTCCTCCTCGGCGCGGTCTCGTTCTTCGTCACCGGCCTCGGCCTGGGCGCCCCGTATGTCGTCCTGGGAACGTTCACGGGACTCATCAACCGGTTCCCGCGGAGCGGCGGCTGGCTGGTCTGGGTCAAGCGACTGATGGGGACGACGCTGGCGGGGCTCATCCTCT
>DATLBA010000104.1:0-13605 GCA_035527275.1 Phycisphaerae bacterium | reverse complement strand
CCTCCACGCCGACGGTCTCCCCTATGGCGGCGCCGCCGTGTTCGTCCGCACGGTGGCCCAGACGCGGGCGCTGGAGGATGCGCTGCGCCGCGCCCGGCCGCCAATTCCTTACGAGGTCGTCCGCGGCACGTCCTTCTACGAACGCAAGGAGGTGCGGAACGTCCTGGCGTACCTGGAGGTCGTCCACAACCCGCACGACGCGGTGAACCTGGGGCGGATCATCAACACCCCGCCGCGGGGCATCGGGGCGAAGACGGTCGAGGCGGTCGAAGCGTGGGCGAAGCGCGAAGGCGTGAGCCTCTTCGAAGCGACGCATCACGCCGCCGACATGGCAGATTTGCCGTCGCGCGCGCGGGCCGCCGTCAAGAACTTCGCCGACCTCATGGACCGCCTGCGCGAGAGGCGCGACAGCAGCATCCGCGAACTTCTTGAGGCGACAATCGCCGAGACGCGCTACGCTGAGTGGCTGGGCGAGGAGGAAACCGACCGGCGGGCGAATCTCGACGAACTCGTCACCCTGGCTGCGCGATACGACCAGGAGCCGCCCGAGGACCCTGACGCGCCCGCGCGCGGCCTCGAAGGGTTTCTCGAGACGGTGAACCTCTCGAGCGACCAGGACGGATACGACGAATCGCCGGACCGCGTGCCGCTGATGACCCTCCACGCTGCCAAGGGCCTCGAGTTTCCGGCCGTCTTCATCGCCGGATGCGAGGAAGGCCTCCTTCCCCACGAGCGAAGCAGCGACAGCGGAGATGAGATTGAGGAAGAGCGGCGGCTCTTGTTCGTCGGCATGACGCGCGCCAAGCGCCACCTGACGCTGACGCACGCCCGGTTCCGCCGGATTCACGGCCGAACGACGCGGTGCGTCAAGAGCCCATTCCTCATGGAGATCCCGCCTGAAACGGTCCGGGCCGAAGATGAGACGAGCGGCACGAGTCCGGCTCCGCTCGACTCGGGTTCCGGCTACACGGGCCCCGGCCCGGAACGAACGACGCGGACGGAAATCGATTCGGAAACCGGACTGGCCGTCGGCGAACTGGTGCGCCATCCGACCTACGGCCTGGGCCGCGTCGCCCGGTTCAAAACGAGCGGCGGCCGGCGCTTCGTCCGCATCCACTTCAACACGGTAGGAGAAAAACTTCTGGACCCGAAGTTCGTGCGCCTCGAACGTGTCGCACCGGCGTAACATGTGTGCATTGAGTCCCGACCCTTGGGGCAGGCGCCCAGCGGAATCGGCAAGGAGTCAAAACATGGCCGAAAAGAGCATCCGGTTCGAATGCCAGGGAGCCCTGGCCGAAACCCTGAAGAGCAAGCAGCACGGCCTCACCGAAAAGGAATGGGCCGACCTGGGGAAAGAGACGGTCCGAATCGTCCGCCGCCTCAACAAGGCGCGCGACCGGACGCCCTACCGCGACCTGCCGCGCGATAAGCGGCTATCCCAATGCGACCAAATATTGGAAAGCGTGCGGGCGAAGGCAGAAAAATTCGACGACCTGGTCGTCCTCGGCATCGGCGGGTCGGCGCTCGGGCTGACGGCGCTGAAGACCGCCCTATGCCCCCCCTACTGGAACCTGCTCGGGCCGGAGAAACGCGCCGGCCGGCCGCGCCTCTGGGTCATGGACAACGTGGACCCCGCCGAGTTCGCCGCTATGCTCCACCTCATCAATCCCAAGCGGACACTCGTCAACGTCATCTCCAAGAGCGGCGAAACGGCCGAGACGATGGCCCAATTCCTCATCGTCCTGGACTTCCTGAAAACGAGTGTCGGCGACGGGTGGAAAGAACACCTGGTCGTCATCACACAAGGCGAGCGGACGGTCGTTCCCTCGAAGGCCAACGACCGATACGACAGCGCCCTTCGCGACTACGCCCGCGCCGCGGGGCTGAAGCCGTTCGAGTGCGACCCCGAGATCGGGGGCCGGTTCAGCGTCCTTTCGCCCGTCGGCCTGTTCGGCGCGGCGATGCTGGGCATCGACATCCAAGAACTCCTGGCCGGCGCCGCCGCGATGGACGAGCGATGCTCCTCGGCCGACTTCGAGGCCAACCCCGCCGCCCGGAGCGCCGCCGTGCAAATCGGCTTGAACCGAAAGGGTAAAGTCATGAGCGTTATGATGCCCTACTCGGCCGCGCTCAGGGACGTCACCGACTGGTTCCGCCAACTCTGGGCCGAAAGCCTCGGCAAAACGCGCGAGGACGGCACGGCAGTCGGGCCGACGCCCATCAAGGCCCTCGGTGTCACGGACCAGCACTCGCAGGTTCAACTTTACCGCGAAGGACCGAACGACAAGGTCATCACAATCCTCTCGGTCGAGGACTTCGGCGCCAAAGTGTCAATTCCTCAAGCGCCGGAGGCGCTCGAAGGCCTCGACTACCTGGCTGGAAGGACGCTGGCTGAACTCTTCCACGCCGAAGAGCAGGCAACCGGATGGGCCCTGGCGGTCCTGTCCCAGCGCCCGACCGTGCGGATTGTCCTCCCAAACGTCACGCCGCACACCTTGGGCCAACTTCTCTACATGCTCGAAGTCCAGACCTCGATTGCGGGCGAGATGCTCGGCGTCAATACCTATGACCAGCCCGGCGTCGAAGCCGGCAAAGTGGCCACGCGGGCGCTGATGGGCGTGACCGGACCCATCGCGCGCCCGACCGAGAAAGGCCTCCCCGCAGACGTGACCTCCTGTGACATGCTGCGCGAGCGAATCGAGACCGAATCACCCCACAGAAAGGCGCGGCCCTCGTGACCGGCATTCTCGCCGCCCAGATCGAATCGCATCAGACGAAGTTGGCCGTCTTTTTCGCGTGCATCGCCGGCGCAGGCGCCGCAGGCTACCTCCTGCGCCGGACCGGTCTGGCCAAAGCCGCATGGGCCAAGCCGATTATGAGCGCAGCCATTATCGGCGTCGATGCGCCGATTGCGCTTCTGGCCGTGTGGCACTTGGTGATCCCGCCCGGCGTCTGGAAAGTGCCGGTCACCGGGGCGCTGGCCGCCGTGGCGACCAGCCTCATCGGTCTGGCTGTTGCCCGGCGCCTGCGCATGGATCCGAAGGACCGGGCCGTCTTCGGCCTTCAAAGCGGCATGGGTAACGTCGGCTACACGCTCGGCGGGGCCCTGTGCTTTGCTCTTTGGGGCATCCAGGGCCTGGCCCTCGAGCAGATGTTCTGCATGATGTGGCCGTTCTTCGCGTTTCTGTTCTGCTTTCCGATTGCGCGTCACTACGGCGAGCCCCCGACGTCGAAGGGCCCGCGACCGTCGGTTCTCCGATACGCGGCCGACGTGCTCACGCGCAGCCTGACCGACCTCCGAAGCCTACCCCTCTACACGGTAGCGCTCGGCCTGGCCTTGAATCTGAAAGGCTTCAAACCTTCCCCAGTCATCCAACAATGGCACCTCATCGACGCCTTGATGGTTGCAGGGATTGTCATGCAGTTCGGCAGCGTGGGCCTGACGGTCCGGCTGCGGCGACTGGCCCCGTTTTGGAAACCGGCGCTGGGAACGAGCGCGCTAAAGTTTCTCGTCAGCCCCGCTCTGATGCTCGGCGTCGCCCTGGCATTCGGCCTCTCCGGCATGCCGCTTTACGTCTGTCTCTTGCTGGCCGTGATGCCGACTGCCCTTTATTCGGTCCTCATGGCCAACCTTTTCAACCTGAACCGTGACCTGGCCAATACGACCTTTATCCTAACCCACCTGGTGTGCTTTGTCGTCATTGTCCCGGTGCTGTTTCTGCTGACACGGTAGGGGCTGAACGAGAGCAAATTCAGCCTTCGCTTTCGTTGACGACGGCCGGGCTCCGCCGTAGAATAGACCGGCCGCGGGGGAAACGTTTCAGGAGGAATCCATTATGGCAAGCGGGGCAAACGGCAAGTACAAGATCCTCATCGTGGACGACGACGCGGACATCCTGAGCACCATGGCCATGGCGCTCGGGGAACTGGGGCAGGCGGTTCTCACGGCCGCCGACGGCCAGGAAGCCATGGACCTCGTCGAGGCGGAGGACCCGGACATCCTCGTTCTCGACATCATGCTGCCGAAGCGCGGCGGGTTCCTCATCCTCCAAAAACTCAAAGGCCAACGCGAAATGAAGGGGAAGCGCCCCCTCGTCTGCGTCGTCACCGGAAACGAGGGCATGCGCCACAAGCAATTCGCCGAGCAACTCGGTGTGGACGACTACCTGCGCAAACCGTTCGCCCTCGACGTGCTGATCGAGATTGTTCAGGGGTTCATCAAGGCCCTCGACGCGGGGGTCGAGGACGCCACGTAGGGGCCCGGAAATCGTAGGGACACGGCATGCCGTGTCCCTCCCTCGACGCCGGTGTCGAAGACGCCAAGTAGGAGCCGGATGTGAAGCATTGCCTGAGCCGCCGCGCGTTTCTTCGGAGCGTCGGCGCGGCCGCGTGCGGCGCTGCGGCAATGGCCGGATGCGCCGGCAAGGAACCCGGGCCGGGCGGCTGGCGCATGAAGGCCCGGCCGCACCCCGACGCCGACGCCTGGAAGGCGCGCATCGGCCTCGCCCGGGGCGCCGCCGACCCGGCTGCGGCCGTCCGGACGGCCATCGAGAAACTCTGCGACCCCGAGGGCGTCCGCACCTTCGTCCGCGAAGGCGACCTCGTGACCATCAAGCCGAACATCGGCTGGTCCCATGTCCCCGAGATGGGCGCCACCGTCCACCCGGACATCGTGGCAGAGGTCGTGCGCCTGTGCCTCGAAGCGGGGGCGCGGGAGGTCAAGGTCTTCGACAACAGCGTCGGCACGGACTCGAAGTGCTACGAGTTCAGCGGCATCGAGACGGCCGCCCGGCGCGCCGGCGCCCGCGTGTCGCTCTGCGCCCGCCACCGCTTCCGCACCGTTTCATTCGACGACCCCAGAGTCAAGCGCCTCAAACAGTGGCCGATCTACGAGGATGCCCTCTCGGCCGACGTCTTCATCAACATTGCCGTCGCCAAGGTGCACAACCTCAGTTACGTCACCCTGTGCATGAAGAACCTGATGGGGACCCAGGGCGGCGATCGTGGCAAAATGCACCAGGAAATCCACCAGAACCTGGCCGACCTGAACGTCGTCGTCCACCCCACCTTCAATATCCTCGACGCCACGCGCGTTATGATTACGAACGGTCCCGGCGGCGGACGTGCCGAGTACGTCGTCCGGGCCGATACGGTCGTCTGCGGCACCAGCGCTGTGACGGTGGACGCGTGGGGCGCCGACCCGGCCAATCTCCCCTGGCCGAAGGGCCATCACGACCTGGCGGCCGTCGAGCACATCGCCCTCGGCGCTGCGGCAGGACTCGGCGTCGCCGACCCCGGCCAAATTGAGGTGTCCGCCTGATGGCGCGACCCACACAGCCCCGCCATCCCCTGCACGTCCTCCGCGTCATCGCGCAACTCGCCTTTTTCGGTCTGTTTGCGGGCCTGGTGATTTTGACGGCGCGCGGCACGTTCGTGGCGGCTCATCCATACCTGGCCCAACTTTTTTTCATCTCGGACCCGTTGATTCTCGTGGGGGCGCTCCTGGCGGGCGGGTTCACGGCATCGCTGCTGGCGGCGCTGGTGGTCGTGGCGCTCTCGCTTGTTGCGCCGCGGGCCTACTGCGGATGGATCTGTCCTCTGGGCACTATCCAGGACATTGTCGACAAGATCCTGTTCCGCCGGCGCAACCGGTCGAAGAATATGGCTCCGAGGCTTCGACAAATCAAGTACGGCTTGCTTGTTCTGGTCCTCGTTCCGGCCATTTTCGGGCTGGGTGTCTTCGGATGGTTCGACCCCGTTTGTATCGCAACCCGATCGTTCGGCGTGGCGGTCTATCCGATGGCCGACCATGCTGCCAGGACTGCCCTCATAGCGGCGGAGGAGCGCGGCGTGCCCGGCGCGGCCGGCGCATACGATTGGGCACGCCGTCACCATCTCCTCACCCAGGAAGCCGACCTCAAAGAAGGCAGCCAGTGGGCGGGGTACCGGTGGGCCTGGGCCTTCTTCGCCCTGCTTGCTGCGATTGTGCTCGTCCAGGCCTATCAGAAGCGATTCTGGTGCCGCAATCTCTGCCCGCTCGGCGCCCTGCTGGGGCTCCTCGGTTCGGTCAGCCCGTTCCGCCCCCGAGTGAGCGAAAAGTGCACCAAATGCGACCGCTGCCGCGAGCGATGCAAGATGGGGGCATTCGAGCCGGCTCCGGGTGGGGAGAAATATCGCGTCGTCGTGCAGGAATGCATCCTGTGCTACGCGTGCGAGCGAGCGTTCTGCCCCGCCAGCGCGATTCACGTCGGCCTGGGACGGCCGGGTTCCGTGCGGCCGGTGCCGCATGTCCTGCCGAGCCGCCGCGCGTTTTTGGGGACGGCCCTCACGGGGGCAGTCCTCGGCCCGGCTTTCCTCCTGGACCAGCGCTCCCGCGCCAAGGAAGAGTCGAACCCGATGCTCCGCCCGCCTGGCGCCCTGCGGCCGGACCCGGAGTTCCTGGCGACCTGCATCCGATGCGGCGAGTGCATGCGCGTCTGTCCGACCAATGCCCTGCACCCATCCGGAATCGAAGACGGAATCGCCGGCCTCTGGACGCCCACTTTCGTTTACAACATCGGATACTGCGACTACTTCTGCGCCGTCCGTAAGGAAGACCAAGAGCGCGGCGGGGCGGCCGAGCGGGCCGCGAACCTCTGTGCGACGGTGTGCCCAACCGGCGCCATCCGTATCCTCACACAGGCTGAAAAGGAGGAGTGGAAGATCGGCACGGCTGTGCTCGACAAGAGCCGGTGCCTGCCGTGGGCGCGCGGTGAGTCATGCTTGACGTGCGAAGAGCAATGTCCGGTGCCGGAGAAAGCCATTTCTCACCGCACCGTTGAGGTGGCGAACAACGAATGGCTCAAGATGCCGCAGGACAGGCGCCACCGCTACGAAGAACTCGAAGCCAGGCGCGACCGCGAAGGGCTGACAGTGGTCGAGGAGGCCGAACTCGACGCCATGCCGCCGAAGATGCAACCCCTCACCCTACCCTACGTTCTTCGGGAACGGTGCACCGGGTGCGGCGTGTGCGAGAACGTCTGCCCCGTGGACGGGCCGAGCGGCATCCGCGTCGGGCGGCTCCAGACGCAGGAAATTCGCCAAGACTAAAGCCGACGGAAGCACCGGCAACGGAGGCGACGACAAGGGCGCTGACGCTACTCCTCAGCACCGTCCGCGATGCTCACGTCAATGAATCCCGGCCCGACGGTGTTCTCGCAGTGAACCGCCACCGTGTTTCTGCCGGGCTTGAGTGTGGCCGCTGCCTCCGGCGAGGACCTTCCCTGCCGCCTCAGCCCCGCACCGCTGCTCGTCGCGCTCTTCGAGCCTTTGGAGGCCGTCGCCGAGGCAGCGGGCGCCGTCTTCGGTCATGCCGCCCTTGCTTCTCGGCCTTTGCCGTCGTATGATGAAGGTGCTACTTGGAGGTGGGAACTGTGCCATGATTCAATGCAAGGACTGCGAGTTCTGTGAAATGGGTCCGGACGGCCAGGTCCAATTCAAGTGCAATCCCTTCTCGAACATCAAGGAACCCGAGTGCCTGCTGAAACACCAGTTGCTTCGGCTCGACATGATGACGCGGGCCTACATGGCCACCATCGCGGAGTATAAGAAGATCGCCCCGATGCAGAAGGAACTCTTCCGCCGCATGCGCCGGGAGTTCGAGGACATGGACGAGGCGGACAAGTGGAAGTACGGCGGCGAGGAGAAAGAGGAGAAAGAGGAGGAAGAGAAGGAAGAGGAGGAAGAGGAGGAAGAGGAGGAAGAGGACGGCCTGCCGCCGCTCGACGACCAGTTATAAACCAAACGCCGGTCGCAAGGCCGCGTGAGGTGGAGCAAGAGTCCCCCCGCGCGAAAAAGAAGGGGCGCGGCTGGCCGCGCCCACCCACAGATCCCCCGGGTGCTTAGAAGCTGTTTCATATCCCTCGGGTGGCGGGTGTCCCCACCCGCCACCCCGCTTGGCCGCCTTTCTCGCGGCGGGTCGGGAGACCCGCCGCGCACGTTGTGAAACAGCCTCTTACACGTCTTCTTCGACAATCGGTAGGAGCACGGTGAAGGTCGAGCCGGCAGCGGGCGTGCTCTTGACGTGGATTTCGCCGCCCGCCTGCCGCGCAAGGTCTCTGGCGATGGGCAGGCCCAGGCCGCTGCCCCTGCCTTCGCGCTCGCTCGTCTCGCCGTTCGGCGCGGTCGTAAAGAACGGCTCGAAGATCTTCGCCGTGTGCTCCGGCTTGATGCCGCAGCCGGTGTCCTGGACCTTCAGGGCGACGTAGCCCGGCGTCTCGGAGAGGGTCGCGCTGAGGGTGAGCGTTCCGCCGCCCGGTTTCATCGCCTTCCGCGCGTTCAGGATAAGGTTCAGGAGGACGTGTTCCATACGCACCGGGACGACGCGGACTTTGGCCGAGGTCTCGTACTGGCGGACGAGTCGGATGCCGTCCTTCGGCAGGTGCCAGTCCACGAGCCTGACGGCGGCGTCCATGAGGGCGTCGGCGGCGATGAGTTCGCTCTCGTCTTTCCGCCCCGTCGCAAACCCCAGCAGGCTCGCGACGATGTCTGCCGCACGCCGACCGAACTCGACACTCTTCTCGAGCGCCTTTTGTCGCATGTCCGGGTCGTCGTACTTGAGAGCCTGTTCGGCGCGGCCGATGATGAGTGTCAGGAGGTTATTGAACTCGTGGGCCATGCTGCCGGCCAGTTGGCCGACCGTCGCCAGGCGCTGGGCCTCGACGAGGGACTGTTCGAGCCGCTCGGCCCGCCGGCGAGTCTGCTCCAGTTCCTGTTTCAGCGCTTCGGTTTCCGAAAGTGGCAACGCATCGCCTCCCATTGAGGAAGAAGTGAAAACCACACCCGCTCCAGGACATTTATCGGCACGCGGGGGGTGGGGGACTTGATAGGAATTTGCCACACCCCCGGCGGAAGGGTGGTCCGTGGCTCTGGGGCCTGGCCTTCAAGTGTCTTCGTGCCAACCGGAACAGCGCAAGTCGCTTCCGGCGAGAGTTGCTCGCCGCCCCCAACCACACAAAAAGGACCGCGTGCGGGGTGAGACTTTACCCGCCGTGGCGGCGACCAGCGTCACGGCTCCGCCGGGCGGAGGGTCATCTGGAACGCTTTTTCGCGCCGCGGCGCTCAATCGGCACATAGGTCATGTCGAACGGGCCGCTGTAGATCGCACGAGGGCGGAAGATGCGGTTCTTCTGAAGATACTCCAGCACCCGCGCCGTCCAACCCGAAACGCGGGCCACCGCAAACGTCGGGGTGAACAGGTCCTCCGGAATCTCCAGGCAGGTATAAAGCAGCCCGGAGTAGAAATCGACGTTCGGATAGATTCCCTTCCGGGTGCCGAGGTCGCCGACGACTTCCTTCTCAAGCGCCTCGGCGGTGGCCAGAAGCGGCCGCACGTCCTTGCGCTTCCGCGCCAGGAACTTTACCAGCGGGCCGAGGATCTGGGCGCGCGGATCGTAACTCTTGTAAACGCGATGCCCGAAACCCATGATTTTTTGCTTGCGCGCGCGGGCTTTCTCATACCAGGCCTTGACGTTTTCAGGCCCGCCGATCCCGCGAAGGGTTCGCATCACCTGCTCGTTGGCGCCGCCGTGGAGCGGCCCGTTCAAGGCGGCGATGCCCGAGCCGACCGATAGATAAATGTCCGAGAGGGTCGAAGCGACCACCATCGTAGCGAACGTGCTGGCGTTCATGCCGTGGTCCACGTGGAGAATGAGAGCGATGTCCATGATCCGCTCTTCGACCGGCGTCGGGCGGCGCCCGGTGAGCATATAGAGGTAGTTGCCCGCATGGCTCAGTTCCGGGTGCGGCTCGATGGGCATCAACCCCTGCCGCAACCGCGCCGTCGCCGCCGCAAGCGTCCCGACCCCCGCGATCAAATGGTAACAGGACTCGAGGTCGGCGCCTTCTTGGACGGCCCAGTCGGCCTCCTTCCGGCGCTTGCGGCGTTTGGGTTTCGTGAATTCATAGACCGCCCTCGGTTCACCCGTAGGCATCGTTTCCATGGGGATGGAGTCTTCGTCTGCGCTGATTGCCTTGGCGGGTTCGCGCTTTGCCTCCTTCTGATCCGCAAACGTAAACTCCTGCCGCATCAGGTTGGTGGCGAGACGCAACGCCGCCATCACGTTCATCTCCTCGACCGGGAAGCCCATCAGCAGGCGCAGCGTCTTCGGCGTGTGGCGATAGCGGACTAGTTTCTTATTGAAGTCCGCCAGTTGCCTTTGGGTCGGCAAGTTCCCGTGCAAGACCAGGTAAGACGCCTCCTCGAACGTCGAATAAGCGCACAGGTCGAAAATGTCATAGCCGCGGTAGATTAAGGCCCCTTGCGAGCCGTTGACATATCCGACCTTGCTCTCGCAGGCGATCGCCCCTTCGAGGCCCGGCCCCACCGTGCATTTGACGGGCCAGTCAATCGGCCCCGTCAGGGCCAACTCGGGCGACGCCGTCCGCCCGCGGCGCGCCTTTTCGGCGGCCTTGAGCACCAGTTCAGTAACTTCTGTCGGTTCTCTCTTCATGGGGGTTCTCCTCAAGGGTAAGCATATCAGGCCGGTGGCCGCACGGCAAGCGCGAGGCAAAAAGAGCCATGTGCGTCGCGGACGTTTTCGTTGCTCACAGGCCGGCGAGGGGACGCGGGGCGATAGGTTCATGGAGACACGCGGGCGGGCCTGCGACCCGACACGCCACAAGGCGCGGAAAAATGGTCGGGGCGACTGGATTTGAACCAGCGACCTCTGCGTCCCGAACGCAGCGCTCTAGCCAAACTGAGCTACGCCCCGACTCCACAACAATTGACTTGTCCGCCGCCGCACGCCCAGCGACCTTCCCGCCGGGACGCTCTAGCCAAACTGAGCTACGCCCCGACTCCACAACAATTGACTTGTCCGCCGCCGCACGCCCAGCGACCTTCCCGCCGGGACGCTCCAGCCAAACCGTCAATGCCCCGACCCGGCGCGGCGCCATTTTAACCGGGCCGCCCCCGAAATCAACCTCCGACCTGCCGCCCGAAAAGCCGCGAAACCAATTCCACCAACGCCGGCAGAAACAGAACGATCCCCACCACGGTCGCCCCGACGGCCGCCACCAGCACCGCCCCTGCCGCCACGTCCTTGGCGATCTTCACCACTGGCTGCCGCTCCGACGTCACCGCGTCCGCCATCACCTCCAGGCCCGTATTGAACGCCTCGGCCACCCAGACCACCGTGACGGCAGCCGCCAGCACGCACCACTCGCCCGCCGACAGCGATTTCACGCCCGTCCAGTGAAGCACCAGGCCGAGCACGACGGCCAGAACCGTCGCCACCGCATGGAGCCATGCGTTGTGCTGGCTGCGGAGGACGAACACCAGGCCCGCGAGGGCGTGGCGAAAACTTCGCATCCGCCCGAAAATCGTAAACGGCGACGCATACGGCGGCTCCGTCTCCAGTCGCTCGTCGCGCCTCGCCTCGCTCGTTTCCCCGGAGGACGGTGAGGCGGCAGCCTGTTCGCTTTCCGGACGTTCGTTCACGCTCACTCTCCCGCGGTTGAAGTCAACTCATCCCGACGCTTTTCCATGGCGGCCTTCGCCTGCCGTGGCAAGTCCTTCTCGCTCAGCACCCGGCGCGCGCCCTCCTCGAACATCGGACGGGCGAAATCCGTCGTCCAATACCGGTCCGGCCGCTTCTCCACCAACCGCAGGAACCCCTCGAACTCATCGAAGTACGAGCCGTAAATGTGAAACGAGTCGGCCACGTGGAGGTACTCGCCCGGCTCGACGCCCAGTTCCCGCGCCACCTCCCGCTGAAGTTCCGTAAAGGCGTACATATTCATGAACGCGGCCTTGAAGGCATCGTTCGACCGGATGTGAACCACCAGGTTCAACCGCCCGCCACCCTCGCCCTCTTCAATCCGAAACCACATCCGCTGAAGGCACGCCGGATCCGCAATCCCCAAATCCTTCCACGCCTGCCACGACACCGCCTGCGCGCGGCGAGTGTGCGGCGTCTCGCGCAGCATCCACACCACCGCCTCAATCTGGTCAATCGGTTCGGTCGGCCCCGGCACCTCATAACGAAAGAGCCGCTCGTGATACGTGTACTCCCACTTCCCCTCCTCCGGCGCGATCCAGTGGTCGTGCACGCCGTAGAGCACTTCCGCCCGATAGACCTCCAGGTCCTCCAGACCTCCCGGAAACGCCTTGTGAATCCGCGGCTCGGCGAACGGTTCGGCGACGTGAATCAGGCAGGCCACGTCGCGGCTCTCGGGGTCGCCGGGCTTGTCATACTGCGTCCTGAAGCGCCCCCCCTCCTCCCAGCACCGCCGCACAGCCGTTTCCCAGCCTTCCGGCAGGGTGCGTGCTTTGACGTGAATAGATTTCATGCGGCCCCTGTGGGGATATTCGATTCGCCGGCGATTGTAGGCCGCCTGCCGCGCAAGAGCAAGCCGAATCGCACCGCCCGCCGCTACTAGCCGCGACCGTGAGGGAGCGGTCCGAAAATCCTTGCTCCCCCACCCCCGCGCGCCATAATCGACATCGCACCGCCACCCAGTGGGGGAACACGCCATGAGCCAGTCGCCAGCCACGTCGGGATCTCAGTCCAAGGAACCGGCCCGCCCAAAGACAAGCGGCCTAGCCATTGCTGGCCTCATCTTTGGCATCTCAGGCCTTTGCACCTTCGGCCTCGGCGCCCTAGTCGGCCTTATTTTGGGCATCCTCAGCCTGATCCAGATCAAGCAGAGCCAAGGCCAGCGGTGGCGAATTCGAGTCGGCATGTGAAACGTTGAAAGAGTTGCTTCTGGCGTTCCCCGCTGGGCAGGTCCACAATGATGGGGTGAATCTGCTGAAGGAACTCGAGGATCATCAGGCGGAGTGGGAGAAGCGGAGGGAGGCGTTGGGAGTCGCGCCAGTGGCCAAGCCAGCTCCGGCCGAGGGGCGGTAGTGGGCCCTAGGCTGGAAGGCGCCCACGTTATGAGCCCTCTCTGGAAGGCAGCAGCCGAATGGACCAAGTTATAGAAATCAAGTTGTACTGCACCTTCGGGGGCTGGCCGGGGATCGTGGTGATACTGGCTCTTGGCGTGGCCTGCCTCGCCTGGGGATGGGTGCCAACCATGCGGTCTCTTTCGAACTTCAGTGCCCGGCGTATCGCGGTTACCGTGGCGGCCTTGTTCGTTGCCAGCATGGCCGCTGGTATCCTCCTTCTGGGGCCGAAAGAACTCAGACATGAGATGCTCCGCCACTGGACAATCTATGACTACGCCCTGGCCCTAGCTTTGAACTTGTTCTGGGTGTTTGTCCTCATCAGTGCGACGGTCGTCTTATTCTTGCGACTCGAGTTTTTATCGGGCAAGGGCTGGGCCAGGCGGCTGGTCTTCGGATTTGGTGTTTTCTGCGCCTCATATTTTCTGGCATCCTTGGTGTACATTCTGCTCATGCCAAGAATCAGGCAATAGCCATATCAGGCCTTTTGGGAGACCAGACCCATCCCCCGCGCGCCGGATCGCGCGGCTGCCATGTCTCAAAATGCGCTTGCAAAGCACGCATCCGCGCCACAAATTGGTAGCGGCTCATTCCGGAGCAGGAGGCTCTCAATGACACGCGTGCAGCACGCCATGCGGCTGACAATCGGCTGGGCTGTCCTGGCGGCCGCGCTCGCT
>DATLBA010000103.1:0-17656 GCA_035527275.1 Phycisphaerae bacterium | reverse complement strand
TCGTAGAAGGACGTGCCGCGGACGACCTCGTAAGGAATTGGCGGCCGGGCGCGGCGCAGCGCATCCTCCAGCGCCCGCGTCTGGGCCACCGTGCGGACGAACACGGCGGCGCCGCCATAGGGGAGACCGTCGGCGTGGAGGCGCTCGATGCGGCAAACGATGGAGGCGGCCTCGGTTTCCTCGTCGTCGGTTTGGACGATGCAGACCGGCTCGCCGGCGTCGTTGTGAGTGTAAAGATCCTTTTCCTTTCGGTTCGTGTTATGGCGGATGGTGCCGGAGGCGGCGGCGAGGATTGTCTTCGTGCTCCGCCAGTTTTCTTCGAGGCGGATGACGCGAGCGTCGGGAAAATCTTTCTCGAAATCGAGAATGTTCGAGATTTGAGCCCCCCGCCAGCCGTAGATCGACTGGTCGGGGTCGCCGGTCGCACAAAGGTTACGGCGCCGGCCCGCCAAGAGCCGCGCGATGACATACTGGGCGTGGTTCGTGTCCTGGTACTCGTCGATGAGGATATAGTAGAACCGGTCATGCAGCAGGTCGCGGAACTCCGGGTTATCGCGGAGGCCGATCGCAACCTTCATGAGAAGATCGTCGAAATCAAGGGCGTTCGACTCGCCGAGAGCCGCCTCATAGACCTCGTAAACGCGGGCGATGCGCTTGGCGGTCCAGTCGTCGGCGCCGGCGGTGAACTCGGCCGCGCGGCGGAGATGATTCTTCGCGCTGCTGATGCGGTCGCGCATGCGGTCCGGTGCGAAGCGCATCGGGTCGAGGTTCAGTTGGGCGAGGGCGCGCTTGACGGCCGCTTCCTGGTCGGCCGCGTCGTAGATGGTGAAGCGCGGGTCCACGCCAACCAGGTCGCCGTACTCGCGCAGCATGCGGGCGCAGAAACTGTGAAAGGTGCTGACGAAGGGCTGACGCTCCCCCAGAACGAGAGCGCTGGTGCGGTCGCGCATTTCCCCGGCCGCCTTGTTGGTGAACGTGATGGCCAGGATCGCATGGGCCGGGACGCCCCGGTCCATAAGGTAGGCGATGCGGCGTGTGATGACGCGCGTCTTTCCGCTGCCGGCGCCGGCGAGGATGAGCAGCGGGCCTTCGCCGTGTTGAACGGCTTCGGCCTGGCTCGGCGTCAGATCGTCGAGCATGTTCATCGGAGTTCGCCTGCGCCGCTGGTCATCGCGTGGCTGCACGGCCGCGGCCCCGTATCATAGCACCTGCTCGCCGCGCTGTCCAACGTTGGCGTGGCAGGCTGGGGGGAGTTTCGGTGAGAAGGGCTTGCCATGCTACCAATGTTAGGTAAGAAGATTGCTGCATGTCGCGAGAGGGCGGGGAGTCTCGGATGGCGCCCGACGGCTGGCTCACAGTGGGTGTGGCGGCGGTTGTGCTGATTCTGCGCATCTGGCCGCTTTAGCCCGTTCGGGCGGGTTTCGGGGGCGGTTCGTCGTAATTCCCTTCACGCCGCCAGACCTGGAGCATCAGTTCGTACCGCTCCAAGGGCATTCCCGTGTAAATGCAGTTGCTCGTCGAGAAGATGTATCCGCCTCCCGGCATTCCGTGCCGAAGCGCGTAGCGGGCCGACGCGGCGCACTCTTCGTCGGTGCCGGTGTCCAGCAGGCCGCAGTTGACGTTCCCGATGAGGCACACCTTGTGGCCCACCAGGCGCTTGATCTCGGCCAGGTCGACGCCGCCCTGGGGGTCAAGGCTGTGAAGCGCGTGTGGCCGCGCAGCAACCAGCGAATCGAGAATCGGCATGATGTTGCCATCCGTGTGCTTGATCGTGTAGAAGCCCATCTCGCGGTATCCCGCGATGAGCCGCGCCAGGTACGGCGCGACGAACTCGTCGAACATGCGCGGCCGCAGAAACGGGCTGGAGTTCAGGCAGTAGTCCGAGCACAGGGCGTACCCGTCGAGGGCCCCGTGCCGGCGGTAGGCCTCGGCCTCGGCGAGGGCCCGGTCGACCATCCGCTGGGCGTCGTCCTTCAGGCCCTCGGGGTCCTCGACCAGGCGGGCCGAGAACTCCATCATGTGGCCGCCGTCCGGGATGCCGTACGTCGCGTCGCCGTGGATCATCAGGAAGTAGTCGTCGCCGGAGAGGTCGCGGACGGCGTCGAGGCACCGGCGGGTCTCGTCGGCCGAGTCGCGGCCCCATCCGCCGGGACCGTGGAAGAAGATGGCCGAGTGCTCGAACCGCCGGGCGATGGTGACAAACAGGTCGGCGATATCGCGGCGGTGCAAGTCGCGCTCGGTCTCCGCCATCTGCCCCCACTGGCCGTAGTGCCGCTGCGAGGGATGGACCCGGCCGAACGCCTCCATCGTCAGGAAAAAGACCAACTCGAAGTGCGGCACGCGGCCCGGCGGCTGTTTGCCCTCCAGAGCCAGGATGAACTTTTCGCGCGGCGTCATCCGCTCCCTTTCATCATCCGCAGATCACAGGGCGACTGAGCAGAAGCCTATCCGTTTGGCGCGGGCGGGTCAATGCCTCCCCGTGAAATCTCTTGTGGTGACCAGGAAGGCCCGTATGCTGAGAAGGCCATGATTGTGGGACACGGCATAGACCTGTGCAGCGTCGCGCGGATTCGCCGCATGCTCGAGGAGCATGGCGAGGCGTTTTTGTCGCGCACTTTCACGGAGGCGGAGGTCGCCGACGCCCGCCGGCGCAAGAAGGAGTTTGAAGAGATGCTTGCCGGCCGCTTCGCCGCCAAGGAGGCGGTCATGAAGGCGCTGGGGACGGGCTGGGCGGGCGGCGTGACGTTCGGGGGGATCGAAATCGTCAACGAGCCGACCGGCCGGCCGGTCGTGCGCCTGCACGGCGGAGCAGCCGAGAAAGCCCGCGCGCTAGGCATCACGTCCTGGCACATTTCCATTACGCACACCGAAGACGTGGCGATCGCGTCGGCGATTGCCGAAGGGCCGGCCGCCACCGATTAGGGTGGCGGGTGGGTCTGCCAAACCTTTCCGAAGGCATCGTCGGCGCCCCCCGAGCCTCGCGTCAAAAAGGCCCCCTACTGGCCCATAAGGGCCATTTTCTTGACTTTTCCCTGTTTTTGGTTATACTTCCACTTGCACCAGGGGGCCTTCGGAGGCAGGGTTGTGTGTGACTCCCTACCCACCAAACTCTCCACGAAGGATGGGTCCGGAAGAGGCGTCTAGCCTCTTCCTTCGAGGAGGGTTTCCACTATGAGTACATGGGCGAGAGTAACGAGTTTGGTTCTGGTGCTGCAGGTGGCGTTGGCGGCTGGCGCGCAGGGCGCCATCATAACGTTTCAATTGGACCATGAGTTCAGTGGGGGGACCCCTCCGGCCGGGTTGGCGCCGTGGCTGACGGCAACGTTTGACGACGGGTCGGACCTCACGGACGGCATCGTGACGTTGACCCTCGCCGCCACGAACCTGACGGGCAGTGAGAAGACCAAAGAATGGTATCTGAATCTGGACCCGGTGCTGACCCCCGGGGACCTGGAGTTTACGGTTGCGTCGAAGACGGGCGCGTTTGACGATCCGACCATTAGCCGGGGCACGAACGCCTACCAAGCCGGCAGTGACGGCGAGTACGACATCCTGTTTGCGTTCACGCACAGCGGCCCTGCGATGAAGACCTTCGGCGAGGGCGACAGCATCCAATACACGGTTCGGCTCATAGGGTCAACGGCGCTGGGCGCCGGGTCGTTCGATTTCCTGAGCGAGCCGGCCGGCGGCCATGGTCCATACTCGACCGCAGCCCACGTTCAGAGCATCGGTCCCGATGAAGACAGCGGTTGGGTGACGGTGCCCGAGCCTGCGAGCGTGGGTCTGTTGGCTCTGGGACTTGGTGCTGTGGCGGCCCTTCGGCGTCGCGCGGGGAAGTGATCCTATTTCCTCTTGTGGTGTCCGCCACGCTGCACGGGCCGCGAACCCAGTGCACCTCCTGGCTCCCTTGCCGTGAAGGACCCCACCAAAAGTCACACCAATTCTGACTGGTGCGCGCACGCGCACCCTTCTTGAAAACGGCCTTTGCGGCCCCGTGAAGGCCGATTTGTGCCCACCCGTTTGACTGCGCCAGCCCATCCGTATTCTTTCCAGTGGACACGGAAAGGAGCGCATCCGGGGGAGCGGCGAACCACTCGCCCTGAGGGTGCACGTACCACTGGGGATTAAGGAGGACCTTATGGCCAGATCCCGGGACAAGCGACTGCGGACAATTTGCAAAGGGGCGTTGCTGACACTCGTCGGGGTGCTTCTGGGGGCTCTCGCCGCTGAGGCGTCCACCATCTCCGGCACGGGGACCGCCGAGTTGCTTGACGAAGGCCCGTATGCCGGGTGGTACCAATACACCTACGACGCGACGTGGGACTTGTCGAAGGGGCTCAGCCACCTGGACCTGATTTTGAAACCCGGCTGCGTGGCAGAGGACCACCTGTTCCATTTTGACACCGACATGGGCGGCCCGCATGACGGCCTCTCGACCGGCGAGGGCTGGGGGACGAACGATCCCGTTGTCTTCACCGTCCCGTATCAGGGCTTTTTCGAGGTGGGCGGTGACCCGAGCGTCTCCGTCTCGGCCCCGGTCGCCAAGTGGGAGCCTGACGAAACGGACGACGAGCCCGGCAAGCAGGGCGTGGGAACGTTCTGGTTCTACTCGAACGTCATCCCCGAGTACAGCGATTTTGGCGACGTCATGGTAGCAAAGTATGGCCCTCACAAGAAGTCCGGGAACCTCTCGGGGGCCTACCCGTCGTGCGAAATTATTCCGGAGCCGTTCACGGCGGGTTTCCTGGGCGCCGGGCTGGTGCTGGTGTTCGTGATGAAACGCCGGTGACCGGCCGAGCGGCGGCGCTTCGGCTACCACTGCCGGCGGTGGGCTATGCCGTAACGGACGGCTTCGTCGAGGAACGCCTCAATGTTTTCCAGCGGCGTGCCGGCGACGATGCCATTTCCGGCGGCGAGCATCATCCCACCGCCGGGTCGGTCGAACGTGTCGATCAGGTGGCGGACCTCGGAGCGGACGTCTTCGGGAGAGCCTTCCTGAAGCACGTGCTGGACATCCAGCCCTGCGAGGAAGGTCAACCGGTCGCCGAAATCACGGGCCACCTGCGCCTCGTCCATCGTGTGCTTCTGGACGGGGTGGAAGACGTCCACACCCGCGTCGGCCAGATCGCCCAGCACCTCGGTATTGTTGCCGCAACTGTGGAGCCAGAAGCGGAGGCCGTGTTTGCGGCAAGTGTCGCCGATTTCTTCATAGTAGGGCTTGATGAACTCGCGGAAGTGCTCCGGCTTCATCATCAGTTGGCGTTGATTTCCGAGGTCGTCGCTCGTCCAGAAGCCGTCGGGCTGGAATTCACGGACGGCCCGCTCAATGAGGGTCTTATACTGGTCGCACAGGGCGCGGTGGAGGCGGTGGACCTCGTCGGGGTGCAGATAGTAGTCCATCAAGATGTTCTGCATGCCGCGTATGCTCCAGGGCCGCTCGAAGAACAGGTTCCAGTGGCACGCCAGGACATACGTTCCCTGGGCGTGGAGGTGCTCGGCCTGGGCTTTGGCTTCATCGAAGATGCCGGATGCTTCGAGGTCGGGCATCTTTTCGAGGAACTCATCGAAGTAGACCCAATCGGGTAGGATGGTGGCGGCATCCAATGCGGTGCCCTCGAATCTCCCTTCCCGGCACCAGGGAAGCGCGTCGGCCGAGGGCGTGGATTGAGGAAGGCCGACGAGGACAGCATCGTTCGGGTAGCGCTCCTCCAGTGGCCGGAGACGGCCGCCGTATTGTTCCTGGAGGCCTTCACCCCACCACTTGGCCATGACCAGGGGGATGCGCGGGGGTCCGCGCCGCCCAATTGCCGCTGCCACCTCGTCACATTTCAAAGGCTCGATCCGCCCAACCTCAGCGGCCATGTTGTTCCTCCTCGCTGATTGGAAACGCGAGCAGAAAACAGCGTTCGCGCGACCGATGCAAAAAATTTCGCAGCGCTACGGGTGTTCGAGGGCGGCCAACGCCCGTGGGTCCGAGGCTCGCCACCGTTGAGGGTAAGGGACGTGTGCCCGTGCTGCTCAGCGCCCTCGGCGTGCGATGTGTCCCGCGAAAGCGATTCTCCCCTGCATGAAACCCCCGCCGAAAGGGGCGCACAGAGAAAGTTTGCAAATGACGTCGGAGGCCTAATCCCTGAGTTCCAGCAACTCGATCCGCTCTGACCCCTTCTCGTGGTATTGCAGATTGTTGAGTTTCTCGAGGAGGTTCTGAATCTCTTCTTCGTGCTCCTTGCAAAGGTCGGGCACGTCGAACGTTTCGACAAGGGTTTCGAGGTTCCCGAGGGCGTCCTCGCCCGCCTGACGCCGCGCCAGGTACGCCGACGCCTTCTGATTGTAGGCAACTAAGTCGGCGTGAAGCCGTGTGAGGGTGACGGGCGACTCTGGAGGGAGGGGTTTTTTGGCCTTCTTGGCTGCCTCCCTGGCCTTCTTGGCCGCGTCGGCCTCCTTCTTAAAGTTGTCAATGATGCTTTGCCGGAGGCGGGTGAGGTCCTTGCGCTCGTCCGTGCAGAGTTTCACGGCACGTTGGCCGCCGCCCAGGACGTTGTCGCGCAAGGAGGCCAGGACCTCCGTCCGGTGCTCTGCGCTGAAGCCCGGCATATAGAGGTCCGCTTGTTCGAGTTTGTCGAAGCAGGTCCGGGCGGTCCGCTTTAGGGTGTGCGCCTTGTCCAGACGCGTTGCACTGGCGGCGGCTTCCAAGGCAAGATCCAGAGCCTGTTGGGCTTTAGATTCCATGGCGGCCGCCATCACGTCGTCGTAGCGTTTAACCACCTTACCTGCGATGACGAATCCTTTGGCGTCCTCGAGGACATCGGCGGCAGCGAGCAGGCGTTTCTTGTCGGCCTCGGAAGCGACGAGGCCCGCCCGTCGCTGCAACGCCCGCACGGCGCCACCGGCGTCACATATTTCCAGGTAACAGTTGACCAGGCCGACGGTTGCGACGAGGCGTTTTTCGTGCGGGAACGCCTTTCGGTCCAAGGCCAACAAGCCCTCCAGCAGCCCGGCCGCTTTGGTCCAATCCTTGTCGGCGACGGCCTCTTTGGCCTCGTCGAATGCCTCGTCTGCGCGCTCCGGGTCGATGAGGGCCGGCCTCAGTTCTCCGCTGCCCGTCCCGTCGATTTTGTCGAGCGACTCGATGGCACTGCGCGGGATCGTGACTGTCCCGCTCATCGTTTCAATAACGATGTTCTCTTCGTTTTCCTCGGTGATCTTGCCGGTGAAGGTCTGTCCGGAGGTTGTAGTAATCTGGTCGGCAAGGGCGGCGCCGGTTGCCAGTGCCATTGCCGCCACCCCAACCCAAATGATTGCCATCCGTAGCGCGCGCATCCTTTTCGACCCCTCCTGCTTCAACAGTAGGGACACGGTCCCGATATATCGGGATGTCCCTACGCTGGCCGACCCGGCATGGCGTTCCGCCATACGGTCATGTAGTTGGCTCTCGCGTTTCCTCTGGTTCATCGTCCGGTCGCCGAGGCCAAGTTTAATGTTTCGCGGGCGCGAAGCCCTTTCACGGCTTCCTTCTGCTATTTTACCCCCTGCGGGGGGTAAAGGTTCCGCCAAAAATAAGTTAAGCGGACCCGACAATATCTGGCGGGCGATGGCCTCGCTGGGCGGCGTTTCAGCCTTCTTCCGCGAAGGCGTCGATGGCGTCCAGAACCAGCGAGGTGTAAGTATACGACGGGCCGCCGCCCATCGCGATGGCCACCCCGCAGACCTCCATCATCTCCTCGCGCGTTGCCCCGGCCTCCAGGCACTTCGCCACGTGGAATGCGACGCAATAGTCGCAGCGGATCGCAATCGAGATGCCCAGCGTGACCAGTTCCTTGACTTTGTGCGATAGAACGCCGTCCTTCTCGGCTGCCTGCATCATCCGGGAGAAGTTTTTCATCACCTCCGGCATCCCGTCGACCATTTCTTGGTGCCGCTTCTTCAGCTGAGAGACCAGCGCTTGCGGGTCCTTCGCCATTCGTCTCTCCTTTCTGAATTTTTGGTAGAGCGGCATCCTTGCCGGCCCTTCGGCCGGACCGGCCGGTCCTCCGATTCCGTATAGTATGGCCCGGACGCGCCCGAAGTCAACCCGCTGCCGCGCCGCCGCGGCGCATCGCGGATTGAGTCCGTAGCCTTCTGTCGGACCGAGGGGACGTCGGGGCCGCCGCAACGGGTACAAGCCGCGGATGCTGAGGACCCGCGTCGGGCTGGCGTTGGTGCAGGTGTGCCTGGAGGGCGTCTCGGCCTGCCTTAGTCCGGTTGCGAACTCCCCTGCTGCAGCGATTGTGTTTTCGCGCTAGCTCCGAGGTCCCCTGGAGTCGATCTTCACTTCCTGTGAGTGTCAATCAGGAAATTGACTCCGGACCCTCGCGGTGGTTATACTCCCCACCTTGTAACCCGAGGTCTGGAGCGAGGGGGAACCTCAGTGTTAACCTTGCAACGCGGCTCGGTGCAGGGCGAGCCACGGCCCGCGGATGGCGCCAAGCAAGGGGAAAAGCATAAGGGGAATGTCAATGAACGAAAACGCTCCCGGCGCATTTCAAAACCAGCAGCCGAGCGCGCGCGCCGTTCGGCTCTGGCTCGGCCTGATGCTGGCTCTGTGGATTGTGATCCAGATGATCGCCATCTTCGTCTCCTACATGCACATGATGTCCTGGCCGCTGGAAAAGGGCGAGCATCCGGACGTTTTCTGCCGGGTGTACGCGACAGCGATGGGCACGGCGGTGCTCGCGATGCTCTTCATCGTCGGCGGCGTGGCGCTGATCCTCAATCGGCGATGGGCCCGACCGGCCATTATCTTTGGGGCGTGCCTCCAGATTGTGGTGACCGTCGCCACGCAAATCTGGGAAGCACGGGTCCCGATGCCCGAAGCGTCCGGCCTGACCGGACTGCCCGCCGCAGCGCTCGGCATCGTCTTGTGGAACATTGTGCCGGTGGGCATTCTGATCCTCGCCGCCGCCGCGAAGCAGCGCGCACCGCGTGCCGAGGGGTGATGCGGCTGAGTGGGCCGGCGGCTGGGATGAGGTCATCCTTCCCACAACCCCGAAATTATAACGGGCTTCCCGCCCCCGGAACACCCCTTTTGCGACGGGTCGGGAAACGGCTCACGTTCGCACACCTGCCCGGCCGACGTAATAAACCGAAGGCTCTGTGCGCCCCGACCGGCGACCCGGAGGCAGCCCGATGCTTCGAGGCCTGAAAGGCGGCGACGGGTTCACGCTCGTCGAAATCCTAATCGTGGTTATCATCCTGGCGATCCTTGCGGCCATCGTGATTCCCAACCTCGCAGACATTCCGAGCATAGCCAGGGAAACGAACCTTAAGGAGAACCTCAGCAAGGTCCGCGCACATATTCAGGTATACCGGAACGTGCACGCAGGCCTCCCGGACGGTGACAAGTTTGTCGAGCAAATGACCCGGCCCACAAGTTTTGAAGGAGAAGTCAGCGATGTCCGCGACGCCGACCATATCTACGGGCCCTATCTCGAGCAGATGCCCGCCAACCCGATCACCGGCAGTCGAATCGTCCGGACCAGCAATGACCCGGAGCAACTCTTCCCGCCGGGCGACCAGGACGGGGGTTGGTGGTACAACGAGGCCAACGGCCGTTTTTACGCCGACCTGAGGGACGAACACGCCGACGACGACGGCCTCGCTTACAACCGCTATTAGGCCGCCGGAGGCGACCGGCAGAGGCGGGACTGCTAACAATGCCCGGACGAGGGCACTTGCTGTAACTCTTTGCTTGCGCTAGGGTTATGCGCGGCCGGGAAAACTGTCCACAGAGTATCCACAAAGGTGGCCATCCCTAAGTCTTGTTGTCCCAAGCGCTTGCGCTGCCGCTCCGCGCCGGCTCGGAAAGGCCGGGGCCCGCCCGCAAGCCGGCGCATCCCGACACCGCCGACGCCGAATCACTTTCGTGCACTCACGGCCCGCCGTCGAGGCCGATGTCACGCAGGCGCCGATAAAGGGCACAGCGCTCCAGCAGTTCCTCGTGCGTGCCCACGTCAACGATGCGTCCGGCGTCCATGATGGCGATGCGGTCCACGATGCTCAGGGTGGACAGCCGGTGGGCAATCAGAAAGGTCGTCCGGTTCTTGGCAAACGCTCTTAGCGTGTCCTGAATCTTCTGCTGGGTTTCTTCGTCCAGGGCGCTGGTGGCCTCGTCGAGGATGAGGATCGTCGGGTCGCGGATGATGGCGCGGGCCAGGGCCAGCCGCTGGCGCTCCCCGCCCGAGAGGCTCCCTCCTCGCTCGGCGAGCACGGTGTCGTATCCGTCGGGCAGGTTGCGAATGAACTCGTCGGCGTGAGCGGCCCGGGCCGCGGCCACGATCTCGCGGCGCGCCGGTGCCTTGGCGGACTGGCGGGCGCCGAGCGCAATGTTGTTGGCTACGCTGTCGCCGAAGAGAATGGTTTCCTGGGTCACGATGGCAATTTGGTCGCGAAGGGATCGAAGCGTCACCTCCTGGATGTCGGTTCCGTCGATGAGGACGGCGCCTTCGGTCGGGTCGAAGAAGCGCGGGATGAGGCTGACGAGCGTCGTCTTGCCGCACCCCGTCCGGCCGATGACGGCGAGGACCTCGCCGCGGCGCACCGTGAGGTTGATGTCCCGGAGGACCGGGCCCGAACCGCCGGAATACGCGAACGAGACGCCGCGGAATTCGATCCGCTCCCGCAGGCGCGGAAGAACTTGGCCGGTGGCGCCGTAGCGAGGCTCGGACTCGGACTCCAAGAGTTCGAAGACCCGCTGGGCGCCGCTGGCAGCCCGCTGGAGCCGGTTGTTGACGTTCGATAGTTTCCGGATCGGGTCCAGGGCTCCGACAAGGAGGGCGAGGAATAGTGTCAGTTCCTCAACGCCGGCGGCTCCTAAGCCGCGATCAATCATCATCTTGATGCCCACCAACACCGCCGCCACCGCCACCACCATGAAAATTGTTTCCACCACCGGGGAGGTCACCGCGTCGATGCGAACCGCCCGCAGTTGCTGCTTGAACAGCCGCCGCCCGCCCACAAAAAACTTCTTTCGCTCATGGCCTTCCAGCCTGTAACCCTTGACGGCGCGGATACCCAACAGGCTCTCTTCCAGGATTTCCACCAGGGTGGCCTGGCTCTCGAGGGCCTTGCGGCTGGCGCGGCGCATGCGCCTCGCAAACGAGCGCACCAGGACGCCCACCACCGGGGCCGACACGAGCACGATGACCGGCAGGTAGGGGTCGATGCTTACACCGATCCATACGGCGCCGACGAGGCAGGCGGCAGCCTTAATCGGCTCGCGCACGACTTTTCCGAGGATGGTTTTCATCCCCTCGGTGATGAGGAAGCAGTCCTGCTGGAACCGGCTCATGATGTCCCCCGCGCCGATGCGCGAGAACAGGGCCAGGCGGGCCCGGAGCACGCGATCGTATACGCGCAGGCGCAGACTCAGCATCGCCCGGCTCACGCCGTGCCCCACAAGGTAATCGTTCACGTAGGTAAGCGCCCCCCGCGCCACGCTCATGGCGACGACCGCCGCCATCACCCAGACGAGAGACTTGAAGCGATCCTTCGGGAGCCAGTCCGCCAGGACGCGGACCGACGACGCGTAAAAGCGGCCCTTGGCCTTGGCTTTTTGCGCAAGGCGCATCAAACCTTCTTCGCTGCGAACGACCCGGACATCCGGTGCCACGCGGACGGTTTGCCCCTTGACCTCGAAGCACTCGACCTTCTCATCCCGGACTACGTGCCACTGGTCCGAGGCCTCCAGGACCCGTTCCAACCGGCCCGGGTGATCCGGATCGGGCTGCTCGCTGAAGCGGACGCCCCGTTCAGGGGGCTGAAACAGCAGGTTGAACATGGGTAGGATGGCGCTGAACGAGCCCACCCACAGCCCGCCGATCAGGACGGCGCAAACCCACGCCAGCACGATCCGCCACCGGTACGGCCACACGAAACGAAGTGCTTGGAAGAATTGCTTCATTTGTCCCGCCCTGCCGTGCGACGCCCGCCATTATACCCCCGGCGGGAGGTCGGCAAGAGGTGAATCGGCCCCCTGACATACCCGTGCCCGCCATGGGGGCGGGCACAAACGGCCGTTCGCACCGAAGGGCTTTTTCCCCTCCGACGATTCTTCTTCCGCCTGCTCGGCCCTATGTCAGGACGTCGCGGTCGTCCGGCGGTTCGGCACCCTCGGCTTCGGCCGCCTCCGTGACTTCGCTCGCTTCCGGTTCGGCGTAGGAAATCGTCCCCACCTCACGGTGTCTTTCGGTGAGGCGGGTTGCCTTGCCGATGCGCTTGCGCAGGTAGTAAAGTTTGGCCCGCCGCACCCGGTGGCTGCTGACGACGCGAATGAACACCAGATGTGGCGAGTGGAGGGGGAACGTCCGCTCCACCTCGGCCGTGTCCCGCCGCACCGTGAACGTCTCGGCCGCGCCGGACCCTTTTCGGGCGATCACCCGGCCGGCGAACACCTGGACCCGCTCCTTCTCGCCTTCCACGATTCGGACGCCCACTTCCACCCAGTCGCCGATGTGAAAGTCGGTCCGCTGTTTGGCCAGATGGTCGGCCTCGATGCGTTCAATGGCAGGCTTTCGCATGTCCGCACACCCTATTCGACGGTGGAACCCCTTGTTTGCGCCCTTACTTCTGCTTCTTGTCTTGCCTACGGCGGCTTTCCGGGCCGCGCATCATCCGAAGCACCAGCGCCACCAGCCCCATCCCACCGAAAAGCCCCATGACCAGGGCCAGGATAACCAGTGTTTCGGTGATCCCCGGCCATGCCAACATTGTCCTCTCACCTCAGCAGATCGTCCCGCCTGTCGCGCGTTCTCTCGCGGGCCTGTTCGGCCCGCCACCGGGCAATCTCGGCATGGTTACCCGACAGGAGCACCTCGGGCACCGCCATGTCGCGGAAAACGCGCGGCCGCGTGAACTGCGGGTACTCCAAGAGCCCTTCCGCGAAAGTTTCTTCCCGAGTGGCGCCCTCCGCGCCCAGCGCCCCGGGCACCAGCCGCATCACGGCATCGATGACCACCATGGCGGGCAGTTCCCCGCCCGTGAGGACGTAGTCGCCGATGCTGACCTCGCGGTCCGCGAGCCGCCGAATCCGCTCGTCGAAACCCTCATAGTGGCCGCAGACCAGAATCAGCCGTTCCGCTGCGGCCAGTTCGCCAGCCTGCGCCTGGGTCAGCGGTTCGCCCTGCGGTGTCAGGAGCACAACCTCGCCGCGCCGCTCGTCCAGGCCCTGAACGTGCTCGACCGCCTGGAAGACCGGCTCCGGCCGCAGCACCATGCCCGGCCCGCCGCCGAACGGCTTGTTGTCCACCGTGCCGCGCGCGTCCACCGCGAAGTCCCTGAGGTTCGTCAGGACGACTTCGATTCGGCCTTCCCGCCGTGCGCGACCCAGGATGCTCGCGTCCAGCACGCTGCGGAAGGAATCGGGGAAGAGCGTGATGACGTCAATCCGCAGCCCCATGGCGCGACCCCTGGACCGGGCGGGCTTGCCCGCCGTGGCGGGTTACTCGGCGGGTTTCTCCTCCTGCGCGGCGTCGTCTTCGGGCGCGTCGGTGCCCGCCGCCTCCTGTTCCTCGGCGGCTTCGTCAGGTGCCGGCTCATCGGCCGTTTCGGCTTGCTCGGATGGGCCGGCCTCCAGTTCCTGCTTTGGCGGCTGGTCGGCCTGTGCCTCCGGTGCTGCGTCGGCGGCTGCTTCGGCCTTTGCCGGTTGCTCGGCCTCCGCCTCCGCCGGCTTGGCGGCCTCGGCTTTCTCCTTCGCCTTTTCTTTTTCGATGCGCTTGGCCGCGGCGGGTGGCGGCGTCTTCCTTTTCCGCCACGGCCTCGGCTCGATCTCGTTGCCCCGGCGATCGATGCCGACGTGGAGCATGAGTTGCTCCACCGTCTCGGACGGCAGGGCCCCCACCTTCAGCCAGTGACACACGCGGTCGCGCTTGATCCGGACCTTGTCCTTGTTCCGGGCTTCCGGGTCGTAGGACCCGATTTCTTCGATAACGCGTCCGTCGCGCGCGGCCCGTTTGTCGGTCGCGCAAATCCGCCAGAAGGCCCGATTGCGTCGGCCCATCCGCTTCAGCCTAATCCGGACCGCCACTGTTTTAGCTCCTTCCCGACCTTAAGCGTGCCAAGAACCCGCTTGAAAACGGCGTATTCTAAGGTTGCCCAGATGCGCATGCAACTGAAAAATCCGTCATTTCAGGCGCATTCGGCGCGCCGGGGCTCAAGCGAGCCGGGCTTCCGGCGCGCAGAACCTGGCCGCCCACAAAGGGGGCGGCTCGAAGGCGGCAGGGTTTTTGCTTGAAGGGGGGTGCGCGGCCGGGCATAATCAGAACCGGGGAAGAAAACGGAAAGGCGGAAAGGAGGTTCCTATGGCGCCGCGCACTTGTGTCGTCGGGGTCGCCCTGGCAGCCGCGCTGCTCGCCGGTTGTGAGTCGGACTCTGCCCGACTGAACCGCATGGGCCTCGAAGCCTACTACCAGGGAGAGTACCGCCAGGCGCTGGCCGCCTTTGAAGAGGCCGTTGCCGCCAACCCTGACATGGGCACGTACTACTTCAATTGCGGCATGGCCGAGCAGGCGCTGGGAGACCTCGACCGCGCGCTCTTTCTCTATCGCATAGCAACGAAACTCAACCCGAGCGCCGTGGAGGCATATCGGCACATGGCAACCTGTCATCTCGCCAAGGGGGAACCCCAGAAGGCGTTGGGCGTCCTCGAGACGGGCACGAAAGCGAACCCCTACACGGGCGACGCATTCGTAAACGTCGCGCGCTATTACCTGGACCGGAAAGATCCTTCCGTGAGCCGCGACGAAGCGATGAAGCAGGCGCGCCTGTGGCTGGCCAAAGCCGTGGCCGCCGACCCTGACAGCGCGCGCGCTCACCGCGAGTTCGGGTTGTTCCTGGTGCGCCTCGGCGAGCGCGAGAAGGGGATCGAACACCTGCGCCGCAGCATGGAACTGGCGCCGGTGCAACCGGAGTTGTCGGCCCGGCTGTCCGAGATGGAGCCGTCGGGCCCCGAGAAGTCGGGGCTCCCCCCGCCGCAGATGGAAACCGAATGAGCCGCCTGTAAATGTGCGTTCAGGGGCGTTGGGCGGGTGAGGGCTTTTCGCGCTCTTCGAGCCGCGACCTTTGCCCGCGGGTGCGTTCGGCGGCGGAGGTGTTCAAGCGCACCATGTCCTTCCGCACTTTCCAACTCGTCTCGTTCGGATGCAAGGTGAACCAGGTCGAGGGCCAGGCGCTCGCCGAGCGGCTCGAAGAGGTGGACCTGCGGCGCGAGGAGGACTCCCGGCCCGGAGGGCCGGCGGACCTGGTGGTCGTGAACACGTGCGCCGTCACAGCCGAGGCGACCCGCCGGTGCCGCCAGCGCATTCGCCGCGCCCTGCAGTCCGGCGCGCGCGTCGTCGTCACGGGATGCTATGCGCATCCGGCGGCACTGGACGATTCGCTTCGGCGCATCGCGGGGGGGCCAGAGAGTCGGGTGGTCGCGGCGTCCTGTTTCTCGAGCCGGACAAGCGGCGTGTCCCAGCGCGCTTGCGCCAGACATGGCCGGACCTTTCGCTTCCGGCGGGTCGGGGCGAACGGCTTGGCCGAGGGCCTGTCGGAGCGATACGTCCAAGTCCGTATCCGCGGGCCGTTGCCCGAAAAAGGTGGGCGCCGGACAATGGTCTCGGTTAACTTGTGTCGGGTGAACGGAGGATTCTTGGACGGGGTACGCACGTGGGCGAGATGACCTCTGGCGAACGGTTCAAGCGGATGTTCAAGCACCGCGAGGCGGACCGCGTGCCGATCCAGGATGGCCCCTGGGGCGCCACCCTGGAGCGCTGGCGCCGCGAGGGCCTGCCCGAGGGCGTGGACTGGCGCGACTACTTCGGCGTCGACAAGGTCGCCGGCATCGGCGTGGACAACAGTTTCCGCTTCGAGCGAAGAGTCCTCGAAGAAACGGACGAATACGTCATCGAGGCCAACTCGTGGGGCGCGACCGTCAAGAACTGGAAACACGTCGCCTCGACGCCTCTGGACCTCGACTTCGCCATCAAGGACCGCCACGCCTGGGAGAAGGCCAAGAAGCGTCTCACGCCGACTTCCGACCGCATCGATTGGGACCACCTGAAGACGCACTATCCCGTGTGGCGCCGGGAGGGCCAGTGGATCGAAGCGGGTCTATGGTTCGGCTTCGACATTACCCACACCGGCATCGTCGGCACCGAACGGTTCCTCTACGCCATGGTGGACGACCCCGAGTGGTGCGTCGACATGTTTAACGTATTTTTGGACCTGGACATCGCGCTTCTCGACCGTGTCTGGGAGGCCGGGTACACGTGGGACGCCGTCGCGTGGCCCGACGACATGGGCTACAAAGGGAAGCAGTTCTTCTCGCCTGCGATGTACCGGGCCCTCCTCAAGCCCGTCCACAAGCGGGCCATCCAGTGGATTCATTCGAAGGGGTGCTACGCCCGTCTGCATTCGTGCGGCAACATCATGCCCCTCGTCCCGGACCTCGTGGAGATCGGCGTGGACGGCCTGAACCCCATGGAAGTCAAGGCGGGCATGGACCCGCTGGCGCTCAAGCAGGCATACGGCGATCGTCTGGTCCTTCACGGGGGGATCAATGCCGTCCTGTGGGACGACCGCGATGCCATTACCGCCGAGATCGAGCGCGTCGTGCCCGTAATGAAGGAGGGCGGCGGGTACGTCTTCGCCTCCGACCATTCTATCCCCTCCAGCGTCAGCCTCGAGAACTTCCGTGCGATCCTCGATGCGGTCAAGCGCGTCGGCGCGTACCGCTGATGCGCCCGCGGCACCATAGATCGCGCGTCGGCCGGTAAACGCAGACAAAAGGGCCCTTATGGCCGTGCGACCCATCACGCCCGCCTTCGGTCCCGTCACGGGGACCGTCCGGCCGCCGGGTTCGCGGAGCCTGACAAACCGCGCGCTCGTCGTGGCGGCGCTGGCCAAAGGCAAAAGCCGCATCGAGGCCGTCGGTCTCAGCGACGACACGCTCGCCCTGGCCGAGGCGCTGAGAACACTCGGTATCAAGGTCGCCGTCGAGGAAGAGGCGCGGCGGTTGCGCGTCGCGGGGTGCGCAGGGCACGTTCCCGACGGGCCGAAGGACCTCTACGCCGGTGACTCGGGCACGGCGACGCGGTTCCTGACGGCGATGGTGGCGGCGGGGCGCGGGCGGTACCGCATCGACGGCTCGCAGCGGATGCGCGAGCGGCCGATCCAGGGCCTGCTGGACGCGCTTCGTTCGCTCGGCGTCCGGGCCGGAAGCGAAGCCGGCACGGGCTGCCCGCCGGTCGTCGTGGAGACGAGCGGTCTTACCGGCGGCGAGGTGATGGTCCGCTGCGCCGTCTCCAGCCAGTTCCTCTCTGGGCTGCTCATGGCGGCGCCCGCGGCTCGAGCCCCCGTGACCGTCGAGACGACCGGCGAACTTGTCTCCAGGCCCTACGTGGACATGACGCTGGCGGTGATGCGCGACTTCGGCGTCGAGGTGGAGCGCGAGGGCTACGCGAGGTTCGAGGTCCCGGCCCCCGCGCCTTACCGGGGCAGACGGTACCTCGTCGAACCGGACGCATCGAGCGCAAGTTACTTCCTCGCCGCCGCGGCGATTACCGGCGGCCGGGTGACCGTCGAGGGGCTTACGCCCGATTCGGCGCAGGGCGACGCCCGCTTCGCCGATGTGCTGCGGGAG